>CAZCVS010000263.1:0-5160 GCA_964501845.1 uncultured Iamiaceae bacterium | reverse complement strand
CACGTGGGATCGTGCTGGCCCCGCCGGATCCCGGGAAAGGTCCGGTGGAGATCGATGGGGAAGGGGAGGTCGACGGTTCGCTGGAGCATGGCGGGGGGCTGGCGAACACGTGTTCCGCCGGAGCGTCGACCGTAGCGGCCCTCAGCGGTGGTCCGCCACCTGCCCGCGCGCCCAGGCGTAGTCCGGTTTGCCGGAGGGGGAGCGGGAGATCCGCTCCACGACCACGACGTCCTTGGGCAGCTTGTAGCGCGCCAGGTGCGCGGCGCCGACGGCGCGCAGACCCTCGAGGTCGACGGTGTGGCCGGGCGTGGCGGCGACGACGGCGACGACCTCTTGGCCCCAGGTGGGCGACGGGCGACCGACGACCAGCACGTCGTAGACGGCGGGATGGCGCTTGAGGACCTGCTCCACCTCCTCCGCGAACACCTTCTCGCCGCCGGTGTTGATGGTGACCGACTCCCGGCCGTGCAGTTCGACCGAGCCGTCGGCGCGCAGTGCGGCGCGGTCGCCCGGCACGGACCACCGTTCCCCGTCGACGACCGGGAACGTGGCCGCGGTCTTGGCCTCGTCGCCGAGGTAGCCCCGCGGGATGCGTCCGCCCTGGGCCAGCCACCCGATCTCGCCGTCGCCGGGTGCGAGGCGGCGAGTGAGGGCGTGGTCGAGCACGGCGGCGGTGGCGGAGGGGGCGAAGCGCGTCGGACCGATCTCGTCGCCAGCCACGGTCGATGCGACCGCCTGGCGGCCCGACTCGGACGAGCCCAACACGTCGACGATGCGGATCTGGGGCACCAGCTCGAGGAGCTCGGCGCGCAGCGAAGGCGACAAGATGGCACCGCCGGTCAGGACGAAGCGCAGCGTCGAGAGGTCACGGGGCCGACGGCGCTGCTCGTCGATGAGGGGACGGGCGAAGGCGTCGCCCACGATGAGCAGGGAGCTCACGCGGTGGCGCTCGCAGCAGTCGAGGATGTCCTCTGGGTCCATGCGGTCGACGCGGTCCTGGATGACGATGGTGCCGCCGTTGATCCAGGTGCTGAGCGCGTTCCACATGGCGGCACCGTGCATGAGGGGCGGGGCCGGGAGCGTGGCCAGGTTGCGGCGCAGGGCCGGCTCCACCAGCTCCTCGAGCGACTCGTACTCGCTGCCATCCTTGCGGCGGACGCCGAGGGCGGCCACCAGGAAGTCCGCCTGGCGCCACAGGACGCCCTTGGGGTTGCCCGTGGTGCCCCCGGTGTAGAGCACGTAGAGGTCATCGCCCGATGTGGCGACCGGAGGCGGCTCGGGCGACGAGGCCGCCAGTGCCTCCTCGTAGTCCAGTGCACCGGGCAACAGGTCGTCGCCCGACCCGTCGTCGACCCGCAGGAGCAGCGGGCGGCGGTCGAGCCGGGGCAGGACCTCGGCCAGGGTCGCCGCGAAGCAGCCCTGGTAGACGATGGCCGCGGCCGCCGAGTCGACGAAGAGGTAGGCCAGTTCGTCGGCCACGTACCGGTAGTTGACGTTGAACGCCGCCGCCCCGGCCTTGGCCGCGCCGAGCTGGGCCTCTAGGTAGGCGTTGCCGTTGTGGAGGTACAGCCCGACGTGGTCGTGGGGTGACTCCCACCCGGCGCAGTCCGCCAGGGACGTGCGCCGGGTGACGCCGTGGTCGACCAGGAGGTTGGCCAGGCGCCGCGACCGCTCGGTGACCTCACGCCACGACCACGTCTGGTCGCGCCAGCTCAAGCAGGGGCGGTCGCCGAGCTCAGCCGCCAGGCGTTCGTGGATGGCCGCCAGATCGAGCTCCACGGACCGTTGGTCAGTCGGAGATGGTGACGCGGTCGATCACGACGTCGTCGTGGGGGCGGTCACCCCGGCCCACGGGCGTGGACGCGATGGCGTCGACCACGGCGCGGCTGTCGGCGTCGGTGACCTCACCGAAGATGGTGTGCTTGTTGAGCAGATGGGGCGTGGGGCCGACCGTGATGAAGAACTGCGAGCCGTTGGTGCCGGGACCGGCGTTGGCCATGGCCAGCTTGTACGGGCCGTTGAAGTCGTGCGGGCCGCCGAACTCGTCTTCGAACTTGTAGCCCGGACCGCCCCGGCCGGAGCCGTCGGGGCAGCCGCCCTGGATCATGAAGCCGTCGATGACCCGGTGGAACACCAGGCCGTCGTAGAACGGGGTGGAGCGGCTCTGGCCGACCTCGGAGTCGCGCCACGTGGCCTCGCCCTTGGCGAGGCTCGCGAAGTTGGCGACGGTCTTGGGGGCGGTGTCGTCGAAGAGGTCGATCTTGATGTCGCCGCGGTTGGTGTGAAGGGTTGCCTGCATGGTCGGCATCCTGCCACGTCGACTGGCCCGATCCGACATGCGCGTCAGCTCGGGTCGCCGGGATGGTGCAGCAGCGGGGCGAGCGCCGCTTCCACCTGCCCCGCCTCGACGCCGCGGTTCACCCACGAGCCGGCAGACCCGAGCACGGCGCTCACCGCAGCCTGGGCCGCGATCTCGCCGATGTCCTCGTCGGCCACCAGGAGCGCGGTCCATCGGGCCCGGACCCCGTGCAGCGCCGGGTGGTCGAACCCACCGCTGGCGCCGAGGACGCCCCAGGCCTCCTGCTCCGCCTCCACGAAGGACAAGACGCCCTGGACGATCGCCCGCAGACGTGCCGGGGTGGTGGTGGCCCGCCGCAGGCCGTGGCCCACCCACGTGTCGAGGCGGCCGACGATCTGGACCTGCACAGCGTCGATCAGGCCCCGGCGGTCGCCCAGGTAGGCGTGGACCAGGGCGCGGGACACCCCCGCTGCCTCCGCCACCTCGTCGAACGTGACGAGGAGCGGATCGTGCTCGGCGAGCAGGCGCTCAGCTGCATCGGCGATCAGGCCGCGGCGCGTGTCAGGATCGAGCCGAGACGGCCGGGTCCGGCGGGCGGGCGGCGGCGGGGGAGCGGTCAGGCCGAGGCCCCGGCGAGGGCCACCTGGGTGACGGACTCGCCCGGCGCGAGCGGGTGGTGGCAGGCGACGTAGTGGTCGCCTTCGAGCTGGGCCATGACCGGCACCTCGTCGACGCACTGCTGGTCGGCTCGGGGGCAACGCGTGCGGAACCGGCACCCCGATGGCGGCGAGAGCGGCGACGGGATCTCCCCGCCGAGCGTCTGGCGCTGGTCCGGGCGGATGTCGGGATCGGGCACCGGGATCGCGCTCAGCAGCGCGGAGGTGTAGGGGTGGGCGGGGTTGTCGTACATGACGTCGGGGTCGCCGACCTCGCACAGCCGACCGAGGTACATCACCGCGACGCGGTCGCTGATGTTCTTCACCACGGCGAGGTCGTGGGCGATGAACACCAGCGTGAGCCCGTAGCGCTCCTTCATGTCTTCGAGCAGGTTCAGGATCTGGGCCTGGACCGACACGTCGAGGGCCGACACCGGCTCGTCGCACACGATGAGCTTGGGCTCGGTGACCACGGCGCGGGCGATGGAGATGCGCTGGCACTGGCCGCCGGAGAACTGGTGGGCCCGTCGGCCCCGCGCCACAGCCGGGTCCAGCCCGACGGTCAGGAGCATCTCGTCGACCTTGGCATCGCGGTCCGCACGGGAGCCGGTCTTCCAGATGTCGAGGCCCTCGGAGATGATCCGCTCGACCTTGCGTCGCGGGTTCAGCGACGAGATCGGGTCCTGGAAGATCATCTGGAGCCGGGTGCGCAGCTCGCTCAGGGCCTTGCCCTCCATGCCCACGAGGTCGGTGCCGTCGAAGACGACCTTCCCCGCCGTCGGCGTCGGCAGCTGCATGATGGCCTTGCCGGTGGTGGACTTGCCGCAGCCGGACTCGCCCACCAGCCCGAGCGTCTCGCCGGGCAGCACGTCGAGCGACACATCGGTCACGGCGTGGACGATCTGCTTGCGTCCGGTCTTGAACTCCACCACGAGGTTCTCGACCCGCAGCAGCGACTCGTCGGGAGCGCGGAGGTGGGCGTCACCGATGCCGGCCATCAGCTGGCTCCTTCGGGGTCTGCGGCAAGCTCGGCCGTCGGGAGGTCGTCGTGGTCGGGGTCAGGGTCGAGGAGCACGTCGAGATCCTCCGGGTGGTCGAGCGTGCCGTCGACGGCCGCGTCGTGGCGGGGCACGGCCTTGTCGGTGCCGACGGGGAAGTGGCAGGCCACCAGGTGACTGGGGTCCACCGGGTCGGGGAGCAACTCGGGAGCGTCGGTGTGGCAGCGGTCCTGGGCGTACCGGCAGCGCGGGGCGAACGGGCACCCCTCCGGCAGGTTCACCAGGTCCGGAGGCCGGCCGCCGATGGCATCGAGCTTGGTGTGCTTGGCCATCTCGAGCTTCGGGATCGACTGGAGCAGGGCCTCGGTGTACGGGTGGCGCACGTTGGCGAACAGCGACTTCGCCGAGGCCTGCTCCACGATCTGGCCGGCGTACATCACGGCGATGTCGTGCGCCCGCCCGGCCACCACCCCGAGGTCGTGGGTGACGAGGATCATCGCCATCTGGCGGTCGCGCTGGAGGTCTTGGAGCAGATCGAGGATCTGGGCCTGGACGGTGACGTCGAGCGCGGTGGTGGGCTCGTCGGCGAAGAGCATCCGGGGGCCGCACGCCAAGGCGATGGCGATCATGATGCGCTGGCGCATGCCGCCCGACATCTCGTGGGGGTACATGCGCAGCCGGCGGGCCGGCTCGGGGATGCCCACCGAGGTGAGGAGGGCGAGCGCGGTGTCCTTGGCCTGCTGCTTCGTGAGGTCGAGGTGCTCGTGGAGGGACTCGGTGATCTGGCGCTCGACCCGCAGGACGGGGTTGAGGGCGGTCATCGGGTCCTGGAAGACCATCGCCATCTGGTCGCCCCAGTAGGAGCGCATCGTGGCGGGGCTGGCGTTGAGGATCTCGGCGCCGTCGTAGACCACGCTGCCCGTCCGGGTGGCGTTGCCGGGCATCAGGCCCATGATCGAGCGCGACAGCACCGACTTGCCCGAGCCGGATTCGCCGACGATGCCCAGCGTCCGCCCCCGCCGCAGTTGGAGGCTGACGCCCCGCACGGCGCGGACGGTGCCGCGGTCGGACGAGAACGAGGTGTGGAGGTCGGTGACCTCCAGCAGGGGGGCATCGGTGGCCGACGGGGTGGCGCCGGCGGCGGGAGCGGTGTCGGTCACGTCGGTCACAGCGCGCTCTCCCGGACGTCGAAGCGGTCGCGCATCAC
>CAZCVS010000262.1:0-5165 GCA_964501845.1 uncultured Iamiaceae bacterium | reverse complement strand
TGGGTCAGCGATGCCAGCCTCGATGCCGGCCAGGCGCTGTACGAGGTGCGGTCCTGGGCCGAGGACCACGACGCCCCGTTCGTCGCCCTCGACCGCACTCGCGGACTCGACGTCGGTGGCGGCAGCCGGCCGCTGCGCGGCACCGACCCCGAATCCGTGACGGGCTGGGTCGCCGTCGGCGTCACCCCGCTGATGCAGACCAGTCGGGACGACCTCGCCTGGCTCCGCAAGTACTGCCCGGTCGGCACGCTCGGCGGCGGCAGCGTCCTCGTCTACCGCTTCGAACAGGCCCCTGGCCCCGCCCCGGGCCCCGAACGTCCGGTGGAGCCGTGCTTCGACGCAGCATGGTCGACCGCAGGCCCCGCCTAGCGCTCCGAGGTGCGTCCATCACCCCACGCCGTTCTCACCTGAAGCGTCCGCCGATGGGGCCGACCGGGCCCCGGGGCCGATCCCCGGGATCGGGACCGGATCTCGGTCATTCGGTCTCGGCGGCGCGGGGCGTTGCCAGCGCGATCACGGACAACATCATGACGGGCATGGCCATTCGGGTGGCGCCGAAGTTCACCGCGGTCGGGTTGGTCCCCATGACCAGCAGGAACCCGAGCTGGATGGCGATCGCGATGCCCAGGGGGTGGCGGAAGCGCCGGAGGGCGAGCGCGGTGGCGCCCAGGGCCAGGCCGCCCAGCGTGCACGCCATCCCCACGAGCTCGCGGCCCTCGGACCACACGTCGCTCCAGGCGCTCGCCAAGCCGGCGAACGGGAGGCCGAGGTCGTTGGGCCGGGCGGTGTCGGGCGGCAGCTGCAGGCCGAGCCAGCCCATCCAGAGCACGATCGCCGCGGCCGGGACGACGGCGAGGAGCGCGTCCTTCTTGGTCCGGCGGTGCAGTGCCCAGCCGAGCAGCAGGAGGACCGCTGGCTCCTTGGCCAGCACCGCGAGCACGCCGACCGCGATGGCGGCGCCGTGCCGGCTGCGGGCGGCGAGGGCGATGGCGGCGAGGGCCAGTCCGAGCGCCATGGCGTCGGACACGGTGACGCGCAGCGACCAGTAGGCGCCTGGGAGGAGCGGAAAGACCGCGGCGACCCAGGGCGGGCCCCGCCACATGGTGGCGAGGGCGCCAGAGGCCAGGGCCCCGCAGAAGACGGCGGCGAACCCGACGAGGAAGAGGGCGTAGACCAGCCCCAGGCCCCCTCCGGTCGGTTGGAGCAGCCAGGCGGTCCAGGGGAGCAACGGGCGCTGGAGGCGGTACCGCGGGTTGTCGAGCTGGTCGGCGGTCTGGCTGAGGTGCAGGGGGTCCCGGGCGATCGCGTAGTACTGCTGGCCGTCGAGCCCGACGCCGGCGGACTGCTCGATATCCGGGAAGTCCACGGCGACGGCCTCGGTGGAGGGGCCCTCGGAGCCGGGCTGGATGAGGCTGACGGGGTTGCGGCCGCCGTGGCGGGAGACGTCGACCATGACCAGGAGGAGCAGCCCGACCATCCCGAGCAGCGCCCACCGGACGATGTCGCGCCAGGGAAGGCGCGGCGCAGCGGTCATCGGACCGGCGTCCACGGCGGTGGCAGCCGAGACGGCGTCTGGGGCGACGGCGCCATCGGCGGTGGATGCAGTCATGGTTCCGGATCGACGGGGTCGAGCGAGGCTCGCACGAGCCCGAGCCAGATGGCGCTCATCGCGAAGCTGGTGGCGAGGACGTAGCCGATCGTGCCCAGCAGCAGCATCGGGACGTAGGCGGCCACGATCATCGCCGTCCAGGCGCCGCCTCGCAGCGCCCGCAGGCCGATCAGACCGAGGAAGGCCACCATGAGGATGCCTCCGCCGACGCCGTACTCGGCGGCCTCTTGGGCGATCAGGTTGTGAGCGGGGCGGACATCGTCGCGGACCGTCTTGGCGAGCTCGTCGCTGTAGCGGCCTGGACCCACGCCGACCACGGGGTTGTCCTCGATCATCGTCCAGGCCTGCTCCAGGCGGACCCGCCGGCCGCTGTCGACGTCGCCGCTGGTCGCGGAGGCATCGGCCCGCGCCACCCAGCCGTCGCCGAACGCGACCGCGCCCAGCAGCAGGCCCAGGCTGATGGCCGCCGCCGCCGGCAGCAGGATCCGGCGGTCGCGGCGCCCGAGCACCGCGCACAGCAGCACCAGCGCCTGACCGATGAGGGCGGCACGGGAGTAGGTGATGGTGGTGGCCACCGTGATGAGCAGCAGCGACGCCAGCCACGGCCAGCGGGCCGTCCGGGTGTGGCGCAGGCCGAGCAGGGCGGCACCCTGGCAGACGATCAGGAAGCCGGTGAGGTGGTACGGGTGGGGGAACCCGCCCTGAGCAGCGTGGGAGGAGCCGTACGCGAAGAGGCTCCAGTCGAAGTCGATCGGCGCCACGCCGTAGGTCTGGCCCCGGATGGACTGGAGCATCCCGAGCACCGCCTGCACGACGCCGGCGGCGGTCACCGAGGTGAGCAGGATCGTCCGACCACGCGCGGTCCGCGCGGCTGCGGCGCAGGCGGCCATGACGCACACGCCCGCGAACAGGTTGGCCCCGAGCGCGACTCCGAGCCAGCTGAAGTTCGCGGCCAGCGAGATGGCGAACAGGGCCACGAAGAGGCCCGACACGATGCGGACGGCGGTGGAGCGGAACAGGTCCACCACGAACGACGAGTTGAGGATGGCCCAGCCGGCAGCGAGCACGAGGACGGCGTCGAAGGGGGCCACCTGGATCCTGCGGCTCCAGTCGAGCTCGCCGCCCGTCGGCGCCCACACCACCTCCACCATGGCGAGGGGGACGGTGAACACGAGCAGCGCCACGATGACGGCGCCGGACAGGGACTGCTCGCGGAGCTTGCGCTCGGATGCGTCCCGCTCGGACCGGTCGTCCGCGGCCAGGTCAGGGCTCCCGTCTCCGGGCGACGGGGGCGCGCCGTCGAGGGTGGGGGTGGAGAGGGGATCCATCGCCTCATTCCATCGGACGGATGGCCGTCACGATGAGGATGGTGGACCAGAACAGGTGTTCGCCATTCGATTGGACGGCGCCGATAGGCTCCCTCCCTGTGTCTGATTCGCTGATCATCCGCGGTGCTCGCGAGCACAACCTCCGGAACGTCTCGCTCGATCTGCCCCGCGACAAGCTCATCGTGTTCACCGGGCTGTCGGGCTCGGGCAAGTCCTCGCTGGCGTTCGACACGATCTACGCCGAGGGCCAGCGGCGGTACGTGGAGTCGCTGTCGTCGTACGCCCGGCAGTTCCTCGGGCAGATGGACAAGCCCGATGTCGACTTCATCGAGGGCCTGTCCCCGGCCATCTCCATCGACCAGAAGTCCGCCAGTCGCAACCCGCGCTCCACGGTGGGCACGGTCACGGAGATCTACGACTACCTCCGCCTGCTCTTCGCCCGCATCGGCGTGCCCCACTGCCCCGAGCACGGCGTCGTCATCTCCCGCCAGACGCCCCAGCAGATCGTCGACCGCGTCCTGGAGCTGCCCGAGGGCAGCCGCTTCCAGGTGCTCGCCCCCGTGGTGCGGGGCCGCAAGGGCGACTACCACACGCTGCTCGCGGACCTGGCCGCCCAGGGCTATGCCCGCGCCCGCATCGACGGGGAGCTCCACGACCTGCCGGTGCAGGACCTGGAGCTGGCCCGCTACGAGAACCACACCATCGAGGTCGTGGTCGACCGCCTGGTGAAGCGCGAGGGCATCGAGCGGCGCCTCACCGACTCGTTGGAGACGGCTCTGCGCCTGGCCGAGGGCGTGGCCGAGGTCGAGCTGGTGCCGAAGGAGGGTGAGGGCGAGGCGGAGCGGATGACGTTCAGCCAGCACCTGGCCTGTCCGGTCGATGGCAAGAGCTACGACGAGCTGTCGCCCCGGAACTTCTCGTTCAACTCGCCCTACGGCGCCTGCGAGCGCTGCGATGGCCTGGGCACCCAGTTCGAGGTCGACGCCGAGCTCGTCGTCCCCGACCCCGACGCCACCCTCGCGGACGGCGCCATCCAGCCGTGGTCGTCGGGCCACATGCAGTACCACCAGCGCCTGCTGGAGTCGGTCTGCGAGGACAACGGCATCCCGTTCGACAAGCCCTGGCGCACCCTCACCGCCAAGCAGCAGCGCCTACTGCTCCACGGCACCGGCGCCGGCAAGACCAACGTCCGCTACAAGAACCGCTACGGCCGGGTCCGGACCTACACGGCCACGTTCGAGGGCGCGATCCAGTGGATCCAGCGCCGCCACTCGGACACGGACTCCGACAGCCAGCGCGAGCAGTTCGAGGGGTACATGCGCGAGGTCGCGTGCCCCGCGTGCGAGGGCGCTCGCCTCAAGCCGTTCACCCTGGCCGTCACCATCGACGGCAAGAGCATCAACGAGTTCTCGACCATCTCCATCAAGGATGCGGCCGAGGCCTTCGCCCGGGTCGAGCTGTCCGAGCGCGACAAGCTCATCGCCGAGCGCGTGCTCAAGGAGATCAACGCCCGCATCGGCTTCCTGCTCGATGTCGGTCTGGACTACCTCTCGCTGCACCGGTCATCGGCCACGCTGGCGGGCGGCGAGGCCCAGCGCATCCGCCTCGCCAGCCAGATCGGGTCCGGTCTCGTCGGGGTGCTGTACGTGCTCGACGAGCCGTCCATCGGCCTGCACCAGCGCGACAACCGCCGCCTCATCGACACGCTCACCCGCCTCCGGGACCTGGGCAACACCGTCCTGGTCGTCGAGCACGACGAGGACACCATGGCCGTGGCCGACTACGTGGTCGACATCGGGCCCGGGGCGGGGGAGCACGGTGGCGCCATCGTCCACGCCGGCACCTACAAGGCGCTGCTGAAGAACAAGGAGTCGCTCACCGGCCAGTACCTGTCGGGCAAGAAGACCATCCCCGTGCCCGAGACCCGCCGCCCGCACAACGGCCAGCACCTCTCGGTGAAGGGTGCTCGGGAGCACAACCTCCAGGGCATCGACGTCGACTTCCCGCTCGGCGTGCTGCTCGCCGTCACCGGCGTGTCCGGCTCCGGCAAGTCCACCCTGGTCAACGACATCCTCCTGCGCTCGCTGATGCAGAAGATCTACAAGTCGAAGACGCCGCCGGGCCTGCACAAGAAGGTCACCGGGATCGAGCACCTCGACAAGGTCATCAACATCGACCAGTCGCCCATCGGCCGCACCCCGCGCTCCAACCCGGCCACCTACACCGGC
>CAZCVS010000261.1:0-5194 GCA_964501845.1 uncultured Iamiaceae bacterium | reverse complement strand
ACCTCTTCCTTACCATGGAAGCGCTCTGCCGACTGAGCTAAGGAGGCGAGGGCCGCGCCGCCAGAGCAGTTCGGACCGGTTGGTCAGCATAGTCAGGGCCCTCGTGCCCGACGAAAGCCAGTTCCCGCTGGCAGACCCCTGGAGGTTCGACCTGGCCGGGCTGGGTCGTATGGCCCACGAACTGCTCAACATCGCTGCCCTGCGGCCGATGGTCCGCGGTGCAGTACACCCGTCTGGTCATCGAGGAGGGCCCCACGACCTTCTCGCTCAGCTTCCATCCGCGGCTCACCGTGGTGGCGGGCGTGGACGCGGGGGCACGAAAGGGCCTGGTCGCCGAACTGATCGGCGGCCTCGGGAGCACCCGGACCGGTGTCAACCTGGAGCTGACCGACGACCGCAGCCGCCGCCTCGCGGTCCTGCGCCCAGCGACCGGCGGCCACCGCGTCATCGATCTCACGAGCAGCACCGACGTGAGTGAGGAGTTCCGGGGCCCCGATGGCCGCCTCGACGTCCTCGGCCGCTACGGGCTCGACCCCCGCGGCGCCCGCGACACGCTGCACCTCGACCGCTCCGGCCTCACGCGAGACACGCAGGGCGACGACACCGTCCGGCGCCTCAGCGAGATCGACCAGACCGAGCTGTGGTCCACCGCGGCACGGGTCCGCATCACCGAGGACGAGCTCAAGGCGATCGGTGAAGGCACGCGCTCGGGCACCGACGACCCCGAACTGGTGGCCCGCATCGAGCGCCACCACCACGGTCTGGAAGAAGCGGTGGAGCAGGACCGCAAGCTGCGGCGCGATGCCTCGATGGTCTGCGCTGCCTCGCTCCTCGCCGCCCTCCCCGTCGCACTCATCCGCCCCGGGTTCGCGATCCCGATCCTCGCCATCGGCCTCGCCACCATCCTCATGGCGTTCATGTTCCGAGCGCGGGTCGAAGCCGTCCAGCGCATGGAGCAGAGCGCCCTCGCCGACGCCGGCGCCGACTCGTACCTCGGCTACGTCGTCGGCCGGGTGAACGACATGATGGAAGACACCGAAGGCCGACGCCGCCGGCTCGCGGTGGCCGAGGACCACCGGGCTGCGGCCATGCGCTGGACCCGCGTCGCCGGCGATGTCAGCGTCGAGTGGGCCCTCGCCCACCACGAGGAGATCGAGACCGCGGCCCGCCTGCGCCGGGAGCTCGCCACCCTCGGCCAGGTCTCCACCACCGCGCCGGCGCTCGACGACGAGACGACCGCGCTGGCCCAGTCCCTGATCACCCACCTCGGCCGGCTGCGCACCATCGGCTCGGGCGCCGAGAGCATGCCGCTGATCCTCGACGACCCGTTCACCGACGTCGCCCCCTCCACCAAGCTGACCCTGATGGAGCTGCTGGCCCGCACCGCCGGCTCGCCGCAGGTCATCTTGCTGACCGACCAGGACGAGGTGGCCACCTGGGCTCGCCTCGAAGCCCTCACCGGCGAAGTCGCCCTCGTCGAGCCGTCGATCACCACCCAGCCTGAAACCCGCCCCGGCTCACACTCCAACGACCTCGCGGTCTGAGCCTTCGGCTCAGCCCGCGAATCCCACGTCACCACCATGGAGTGACCCGACCGATATCGCCGCGCAGCTGACCCCATGATCTGCGGCGAGCGCCTTGGTCCTACCCATGCCCTGTTCTTCCCGCTCCGGGTCACCTCGGCCTGATGGCCTCGGCGACGAGCCGCTCGGGCTCTCTCGCCTTCGGCGAAGCAGCTGGCGCTCGCTGATCGCTGTCTGAGAGACCGAGGTCCAGTCGCCAACGGCGCCTTCCCGTCGATGGGCGCAGGCGGTAGCGTCGTCGGCCCTGTCTGGACTGCCTCCGGGACGCTGACACATGGCTGGCAACGCTTCGAGCACCTCCGTCGACCTCGACGGCGAGCGCGCCGCGCTGGACCGCGCCCGCTCGGCGGTGCAGTCCAAGCTCACGGCGCTCGCCGGCATCTCGGGCGGCGGCGCCGACGCCCTCGCCGATGAGTACATCGACGCCGTGGTCCGCGGTGCCGTGGAGAAGCTCCAGCAGGAGCTGGTTGTCTTCGGCCGCATCGACGATGACCAGCCCTGGCGCGTCGGCCTCTACGGCATCGACCAGGATGGCGACCAGCTCGTGATCGACTGGCGGGCGCCGTTCGCGGGCGGCTTCTACCAGGCCCGGATCGACGAGCCGATGGGCCTCGACCGCCGGGTCACCTACGTCGGGTCCATCACCGACCTGTTCATCGAGGACTTCACGACCGGCGAGATCAGCGGCTCGTCACCGCTGCTGGGCGAGCTCTCCCGCAGCCGCGGCACCGAGATGCGCGCCGCGGTGGCCACCCTCCAGTCCGAGCAGGATGCACTCGTCCGCCTCGACCCCACCGCCCGGCTCGTGCTGCGGGGCGGTCCGGGGACGGGCAAGACCGTGGTCGGCCTGCACCGCGCCGCCTGGCTCGTCTACAACGACCGCCGCCTGACCGCCGGACGGATCCTGGTCGTCGGACCGAGCGACAAGTTCCTCCGCTTCGTCTCCGCGGTGCTGCCGACGCTGGGCGAGGCCCGGATCGTCCAGACCACCTTCGAGCGCCTCCTCGGCCGGTCCACTGCGGCCGGCAGCGACCCGCGCTGGCTCGCCGTGCTCGACCGGTTCGAGGCCGACCTCCTCCACCCCGGCGAGATCCAGGTCGGGCTCACCCGCGTCCGCGTCGACGAGGTCACCGAGCTGATGGCTCGCATCAGCAGCCGGGCGATCCCGTGGCGGGACCGGCGCAAGGCGTTCGTGGCCCGCCTCGCCAACGCCCACGGCCTCAAGGAGGGCGAGGTCTCCAAGGCGGCCGCCGATGTGTGGCCGCCGATGAGCACCGACGGGGCCATGCGCCGCCTTCGGTCGCGCCCGCTCCTGACGGAGCTGGGCATGGACCCGGACCTGATCGACGCCTGGCTGCGCGACCCGGTCGACGGCGCCCTGCTCGACGAGGTGCGCGCCCGGGTCGAGGGCGTCCCGGCCACGTACGGCCACGTGATCGTCGACGAGGCCCAGGACCTCTCGCTGCTGCAGCTGCGGGCGATGCAGCGGCGCTCTGCCGGCCTCACCCTGGTGGGCGACGACGCCCAGCGGTCGACGCCGCACGGCCTCGGCCTCCGGGGGTCGGCCGCCCACCTCGAGGTCGCCCCCGAGGAGATGGCCACCGCCTACCGCATGTCCGCGGAGATCGCCGACTGGCTCAACGCCCACGCCGAGGCCCACGGGATCGACGCCGTCGAACTGCTGGGAATCCGCCCCACCGGGGTCGCGGTGGAGGAGGTCCCAGGCGACCGCACCACGGCCGAGACCCGCCTGGCGGACCTTGCCGATCAGTGGCCCAACACCGCCCTCATCACGGCCGAGGACACCTGGAGCCACAAGGGCGTCGAGTACGACGCCGTCGTCGTCGACACCACCGGCATGGACGCCCCCCAGATCTACCTCGCCGCGTCCCGGGCCGCCCACCAACTGGTGATCGTCCACCCCTGACGGGATACCGCGTCAGCCCGGAAGTTGTTGAACTGAAGCGGGATCCCGAGGTCCGCCATCCGCCTCCCCGGGCCTTCAAGCCAGGCGTTGCCGCCGGTCCCCTGTCGTCCTGGGGCAGCCCTGCTCGCCGGTGACCCGTTCGCCGGTCGGCTGGTTGAGCTGCTCGTAGCCACAAGGCGAAGTGGTGTGCCGGAGTTCGGGGTGGGCATGACCCGGCGCCAGCGTTGCGGTCGGTGAGCGCCAGCCGCTTCAGCGAAGCCGAGAGGGCCCGAGCGGCCCCGGCCGACGAAGGAGGCCGCCGAGCGGAGAGAACAGGGCATGGGTAAGACCAAGGCGCTAGCCGCAGGTCCTGGGGTCAGGTGACCGGCGGAGGACATGAAGTGCCGCTGTTGGGGTACCTGGGCTTCGCCCACCATCGAAGAAGAAGAAGAAGAAGAAGAAGAAGGCCCCGCCCAGCGGGCGGGGCCTTCTTCGTAGATGGTGGGCCGAGTTGGATTTGAACCAACGTAGGCATAAGCCGACGGGTTTACAGCCCGTTCCCTTTGGCCACTCGGGCACCGACCCAGGACGATCGATCGTAGCGTCAGACCCTGGGTGGTCGGCAAGCGGAAACGGGCGGGCACTCAGCAGTATCCTGCCGCTCATGCCCAGCTTCGATGTGGTGTCCGAGGTCGACATGCAGGAGGTCCGCAACGCGGTGGACCAGGCCAGCCGTGAGCTGGCCAACCGGTACGACTTCAAGGGCACGAACTCCTCGATCGAGCTCGCCGACGACGCCATCAAGATGGCCACCGCGTCGGAGGATCGACTCAACGCCCTGAAGGTGATGCTCGAGGAGAAGCTGGTCAAGCGCCAGGTCTCGCTCAAGTCGATCGACTACGGCAAGGTCGAGGAGGCGTCGGGTGCCACGGTGCGCCTCACCGCCGCGATCGTCGCCGGCATCTCGTCGGACAAGGCCCGAGAGCTGAACAAGTTCATCAAGGGCCTGGGCCTCAAGGGCATCCAGTCATCGACCCAGGGCGACCAGCTCCGGGTCACCGGCAAGAAGCGTGACGACCTCCAAGAGGTCATCGCCAAGCTCAAGGAAGCGGACCTCGGGATCCCGCTTCAGTTCAACAACTTCCGGGACTGACGCCGACCCGGGCCGCCGCGCGGCAGCGCCCCGGCTCGGGTGGGAGAGCGGGGCGCTGCCTGGTTGGGTCGCACGGCGGCGGGATGCCGGCGGCCCAAGGGAGGGAGGATCGAGGGCGCTAGCGCCACTCGCCCGAGCGGAGCCGAGCGATGCGATCCTCCATCGGAGGGTGGGTGGAGCCCATCCGGGCGGAGAAGCCAGCCTTCTGGCCGGCAAAGGGGTTGGCGATGTAGGCGCTGGCCTGCGCCGGGTTCACGGTGCTGGGCACGAGCTTCGTGCCCCGGTCGAGCTTCTCGAGGGCCCGGGCCAGCGGTTCGCCGTCGCCGAGCAGCTTGGCGCCCCGGCGGTCCGCCTCGTACTCCCGGCTGCGGCTGAGCGCGGCCTGCAAGAAGGCGGCGGCGATCGGAGCGAGGATGGCGATGGCCAGGGTGCCGAAGATGTTGTCGTTGCGGTCCCGTCCGCCACCGCCGAACATCGACGCCCACATGGCCATCTGCGCCAGGAACGTGATGCCCATGGCGACGGCCGCGGCGACCGAGCTGATGAGGATGT
>CAZCVS010000260.1:0-5195 GCA_964501845.1 uncultured Iamiaceae bacterium | reverse complement strand
CGCGTCGGCAAATCTCGACCCAATGACCGCGCTCATCCGCCTCCGTCTCTGGCCCCTTCGGGTCCTCTGGGTGGTCCTCGCGCTCGGAGCGGCGGGTCCCGCGGCCGACGCGCTCGACGGCCGGTCGACGGCCGTCGTGGCGGCGCTCGCGGCGGCCGCCTGGATCGGGTGGGCCGCCGCGCTGATCGCCCTGCTCGTCCCGCGCACGCTGAGCCTGACGGTGGTGCGCCTCCTCGTACCCGCGGGGGCCGTGACTGCGATCGCCGCTGCCACGGCGGGTGCGGACGCCACCGCGCTCGACGTGGTCGTGGTCGCCGTCGCCGCTCTGGCGGCGACCCTCGCGCTGGCGCCGTGGACGACCGACGCGTTCGTGGACGGCTCGTCGTACGGGCCCGAACGCCGCATCGCCCTGCGCACCCCCCTGGCGCTCGTCCTGCTGGCGGTCCTCACGTGGACGGTCATGCTCAGCGGCTCGGCGGCCGCCGTGCTCCTGCTCGCCACCGGCCAGTGGGCGGCGGGCCTCGCGGGCGCCGTCCTCGGTGCCGCGGTCGTGTGGTTCGGCGCCCGCTCGATCCACCAGCTGTCCAAGCGCTGGCTCGTCCTCGTGCCGACGGGGATGGTCCTGCACGACCCGCTGGTCATGCCCGAGCCCCAGCTGTTCCTCCGCCAGACGATGGCGCGCCTGGGCCCCGCCGAGGAGGAGGTGGCGGCCGAGGTGGTCACCGAGGACCTCAGCGCGGGCGCTGCGGGCCTGGTGATGTCGCTCACGATGACCGAGCCGGTGGAGCTGCTCGTGCGCGACCGCAGCCGGGGCACCACGCTCCGGTCGGTGGACCGGGTCCTGTTCAGCCCGGCGCTCCCCGCCGAGCTCCTCACCGAAGCCCGCCAGCGCCGCCTCCCCGTCGCCTGACCCTCCCGCGTCAGCGCAAGGGGAACGGCGCGGCGACGACGAGCTCCACGTTGCGGTCCTCGGGGCCGCCGAGCAGGGCGATGGGGTCGATCCAGCGGTCGTCGTTGGCGGCCAGCTCCCGGCTGATCGAGGCCAGCTCCGCGGTGGTCCACCCCGACCCCTGGCGGTGCTCCACCGCGGGCGGCCCGGCGTGGTCCAAGACGGTGACGAGGATCGAGAGCGTGCCGTCGTCGTTGTCGAGCAGCTCGAACGTGCGGCCCTGCTGGCTGAAGTCGATGCCGCTCGCGGTGTCGACCTCCCAGCACCCGCTCCCCGGCGCGCTCCCCCGGTGCACGAGGATCTTGTGCTCGTGGCTGTGGCCGTTCACCCACAGGACCACGTTGGGGAACCGGGCGAGCATGGCGACGAGGTCTGGCCCCAACGTCCGCGGCCCCGGGTCGACCTCGTCGGTGCGGCGGTTGTCCATGGTCCAGCTGTTGTGGTGGCTCAGCAGCACGACGAGGCGGTCGCTCCCACCCGACTGGACCCACGTGCCGCTGGGGTTGCGGTACCGGCGGTGGTGGCGCTGGAGCTCCTGTTCGAGCCACGCCGTCTGCCCGGGTCCGAGGGAGCCGCCCGAGCCCTGCCGGTGGTTGCAGGTGTCGAGGCCGATGACCTGGACCGCGTCGCCATCGGGCCGCGACCACCACGACACCTGCTCGTCGACGTGGCGCTGGGTGAAGCCGTGGCCGCCGTCGTCGACGAGCTTCTGGAGGAACTCGTCGAGGGGGACCGAGCGCCGGGACTCGGGGTCGGGCGTGACGTGCTGGATCCCCGGCCCGCGGCCCCACCCCTCCCACCGCCCAGCTTCGGTGCCGGCCAAACGGGCGTGCACGTTGGAGCGGACGAGGCCGAACGCGCCGCGGGGCTTGACCGACGCCGACGACAGCAGGTCGCCGAGGTGGGTGACCCGCTCGCCGAAGGTGCCCTGGTAGAGCACGTCGTGGTTCCCGAACACGGCGAGCCAGGGCACGTCGAGGCCGGTGGCCTGGAACGGGCGCACGGCCGCATCGAGGAACCCGGGCAGGCACGGGAACCCGGCTCGGCCGTAGATGTCGTGGCCGGGGTCGTCGGGGTGCCAGGCGCCGCGCCACCCGGACCGCTGGACGCCCTCGTAGGTGCCCGGCGTACCGGAGTTCGGGGTGACCTCGCTTCCGGCGAGCACGCCGAGCCACCACGCCACCTCGCCCGCGGTGCGGTTGTCGGTGTTGTCGCCGGTCTGGGCGCACCACGCCATCGGGGCGCCGGTGACGGGGCTGACCGCTACCGCGTTGGTCGCGACGACCAGTTGGTCGAGGACCTGCGTGGTGCACGTCTCCTGCGGACGGTGGCCGCCATCTGCTCCCGGGTTGAACCAGCCGAAGGTCTCGCCGCCTTCGAGGCGCGCTGGTGACTGGGCGTCGCACACGTGGACGTCGGTGTGGTGGGCGAAGTACAGCAACGACCGGCGCGCCGACGTCCGTTCGTCGCCCGGCACCGCACCCAGGTCGGTGCGGACCAGGTGCGGCTCCCCGTCCGCCCAGGCCAGCCGCCGGTAGCGGCCGGACCCGGTGGGCCGGATGGTCGCCTCCAGCGTGGTGCGAGGCCGGTCCGTGCCGCGGGACCACGACCCCGGCGGTGCCTCCACCGGCACCCGCCAGGCGGTGCGCCGGGCCCGGGCGCCTTGGCTCGTCCACCGCCGGATCCGACCGACCACGTGGCCGACCGAGTTGTCCTGGTGGTTCGGCATCGCCGTTCATGGTGCCACGGCCCCGGTGGCCCGACCGCGAACCGGGAGCGTCCGGCGGGCGAACCTCCGACGACGCCCGTCAGCAGGCGGTGGCGCCGCCGACGACCTCGTCGCCCTCGTAGGCCACCAGGCTCTGGCCGGGAGCGACGCGGCGCTGGGGCTGATCCCAGACGACGACCGCGCCGTCACCATCACCGTCACCGTCGCCCTCGTCAACCAAGACGATGCGGGCCGGGGCGGGGGTGCCGTGGGCGCTGACCTGCACCAGGACGGGACCGGCGACCGGACCGGCGGCCCACCGCAGGCCGTCGACCGGCTGCTCGTCGACCAGCAGATCCCGCTTGGAGCCGACGGTGACGGTGGCGGTGGCCACGTCGACGTCGACCGCGTACCGGGGCGCTCCCCCGCCGGCGAGACCGAGGCCCTTGCGCTGGCCGAGGGTGACCAGCTCCACTGCACCGACCGACCCGACGTCGCAGCCGTCGCCGTCGACCACGCGGCCTGGGGTGAGCGGGATCATCCGGTCGAGGAACGAGCCGCGGCCGCTCGTCTTGGTGATGAAGCACACGTCCTGGCTGTCGGGCTTCGACGCCGTGCGCAGCCCGAGCTCGGCGGCCAGGGCCCGCACGTCGTCCTTCTGCATGGCGCCGAGCGGCAGAAGGGTCCGGGCCAGCTGCTCCTGGCCGAGCATGTGGAGCACGTAGCTCTGGTCCTTGGCGGCATCGGCGCCCCGGGCGATGCGGCGGGTGCCGTCGGGCCGGGTGGCGATGCGGGCGTGGTGACCGGTGGCGACGGCGTCGAACCCGAGGGCCCGGGCGCGCTCGTCGACCGCCGCGAACTTGATGTGGCGGTTGCACTCGATGCACGGGTTGGGGGTGCGTCCAGCCCCATGGTCCGCGGCGTAGGGGGCGACCACGTGCTCGGTGAAGGCGTCGCCGAAGTTGAAGACGTGGTGCACCAGCCCGAGCGCGTCGGCCACCCGGCGGGCGTCGTCGACGTCGCTGACCGAGCAGCAGCCCGAGTCGCTCTCACCGCCCCAGAGCTTGAGCGTGACGCCCACGACGTCGTGGCCCTCGTCGCGCAGCAGCGCCGCGGCCACGGACGAGTCGACCCCGCCGGACATCATCACCAGGACCTTCATGCGGCCGGCTCCGTTGCCGAGCGCAGCTGGGCCACGGCGGCCGGGATGACCTCGATGGCGTGGTCGATCTCCTCGTCGGTGGTGCTCCACCCGAGCGAGAGGCGCAGGGCACCGTGCGCCCAGTCCGGCGCCACCCCCAGCGCCTCGACGACGTGCGACGGCTCCAGCGCCCCGGACGCGCACGACGAGCCAGCCGATGCCGCGACGCCCGCCTCGTCGAGGAGGAACAGCAGGGCCTCGCTGGAGACCTCCCGGCACGACAGGTGGACGATGTTGGCGACGGCGTCGACCGACCCGCGGGGAACGGTCGAGCGGACGTGGTCGACCGCGCCGGTCAGCCCGGCGACGAGCCGCTCGGCCTGCTCGTTCACCCGGTCGACGACCGTCGAGCGCTCCCGCGCCGTGATCGCCATCGCCACGTTGAGGGCCACGGCGCCGGCGACGTTGGGCGTGCCGGGACGACGGTCCCGCTCCTGCCCGCCGCCGATCAGCAGCGGCGAGAGGGCGACGCCCTCGCGCACCGCGACGGCACCGATGCCCTTGGGCCCGCCCACCTTGTGGCCGCTGATCGTGATGATGTCGGCCCGCTCGGCCGCCGCCGCCACGTCGACCCACGCCGCTGCGGCGACCGCGTCGGTGTGCAGGAGGAGGCCGTGCGGGTGCGAGGGCCGCGCCCGGTCGATGATCTCGGCCACGGCACCGAGGTCCTGGATCGTGCCGATCTCGTTGTTGGCCAGCATCACCGACACCACCGAGACGTGGCGCTCAGCCGCCAGCTCCTCTTCCAGGTGCTCGAGGTCGATGCGGCCCGAACCGTCGACTGCCAACGTGGATCCACCGAAGTCTCGGACGAGATCGAGCACCGCGTGATGCTCGATGGCCGAGCAGAGGCCGATCCCGCCGGTGGCGAGGAGGGGCCCGCGGACCGCCAGGTTGTCGGCCTCGGTCCCGCCCGACGTGAACACGATGCCGCCTGGTCCGACGCCCAGCAGCGAGGCGATCCCGTCGCGAGCGTCGTCGAGCCGACGTCGGGCCTCGCGCGCCCAGCGGTGCTGACCGGACGGGTTGCCGGGCACGTGATCGAGCACCTCGACCAGGGCGTCGCGCGCCTCAGGCCGGACCGGCGTGGACGCCGCGTGGTCGAGGTAGGCAGTGGTCACCCCGCAAGGCTACGGGGCCGGCGTGTACCTGCTCACGTGGGATGGGGAGTCGACGCCGAACGGGGTCCGCTCCCAGTCGGCCCACCGGTCGGCCAGCACGAGCCCGGCGCCGGCTGCCATCTCGTCGAGCTCGTCGACGGTGGACCACCGGATGTGCCACGGGCGCAGGGCGATCCCGGCCTCGGTGATGTCGACGTACTGGCCCATCGCCTCCTG
>CAZCVS010000259.1:0-5204 GCA_964501845.1 uncultured Iamiaceae bacterium | reverse complement strand
CGAGCGCGTAGTCGTGGTAGAGCCCGTGGTACATGTGCCGGGTCTTCTCCGTCCACACGAGCGCCTCGGGGCTGGAGATGCGGTGGGTGACCTGGACGATGCCGCCCTCGTGCACCCGGTACTCCGCCCACGTCCCCGGGTAGTCCTTCACGCACGCCACCTCGACCCACGGCACCTCGCCGGTGGGGCCGAAGCGGCGCACCCGGTTCCGGTGGGTGTGACCCGCGAAGTAGCCGCGGATGGCCGGGCGGCGGGCCACCAGCTCGAGCAGCAGCGCCGACGCATCGAGGTCGATCCCGAACGTGCGGTCGGCCTTCTCATCGGAATCGGGGTCGCCGAGGTGGTGGTGGCCGAACAGCAGCACGGGCCGGTCCGAGCGGGACGCCAGCTCATCGAGCTGCTCGAGCTGGTCGGCCGTCACGGTCCCGCCGACCTCGCCGTCGACCGAGGTGTCGATGACGACGAGCGTGGCCCCCGGCAGGTCGACCTGCTGGAACGGAACCGCGGCGAACGGGGCGCGGTGGTAGCTCTCGTGGTTGCCCCGCACGACCGTGAGACGGCTGCCGAACGCCGGCTCGTACGCCGCACGGAACGCGTCGTACTCCGCCTGGGTCCCGTTGGACGTGAGGTCGCCCTTCACCAGCACCGCGGCGGGGTCGAAGGCTTCGATCTCCGCGACCGCGCCCCGGTTCATGATCTCGGGGAACGGGTCCTCGCCGGGCTCCGATCGGAAGGCGGGGCCGACGTCGGAGCCGTCGATCAGACCGCAGACCTCCTCGCCGAAGTGGACGTCGTTCACGGTGGCGAAGGTGGCGAGCAGCTCACCGGGCGCGGGCAGGGTCCGGAAGGCGAAGCCGTCGATCTCGTGGTCCTCGTCGGGCCTCAGCTCGTCATAGCGCCGGGCCTCGACGCCCTCGTGGACCACCGCGAGGTCCGAACCCACCGTCGACAGCTCGGGGGGCGAGGTGGCGTGGGTGACGGCATCCACCCAGTCGTCGACCGGATCCATGGTCCGACCCTACCGGCGAGCCTCGAGCGGACATCGGCCTCCCGATGACGAGGCCGTCCCGGATCCCGCGGCAACCAGCGCCGTGGGCCAGGCTGGTCCGTCGATGGAACCGACCCGGCCACCCGTGCTCCTGCTCGCCGCCGACGCGGTCGAGCGCTTCGGCGGCATCCCGGGGTGGACGGTGCACCCAGGGTTCGACCTGGCTGCGGCACCGTGGGACCTCACCCGGGCCCGCGTCCTCTGCGTCGGGATCGTCGACGACGCGGCCACCGGACCGGCGCTCGCCGCGGTCGCACGCGGTGCCGGTCTGGCGATCGCGATCGAAGCCCAGGGCGCGCTGCGGCACCGCTTCCTCGAGGATCTGCACAAGCTGGCCGACCCGGTCACCCACGAACCGGGCCCCGACCCGGCGATCGGCCAGCTCGATCCCCTCCAGCGCCAACTGCTCCAGGCCCTCGCCCAGGGCGCGACGGTCACCGCCGCGGCAACGGCCGCCCACGTGTCCCGCCGGACCGCGAACCGGGCGCTCGCGGGCGCCCGGTCGCAGCTCGCCGTCGCGACCAACGCCGCGGCAGTCACCCGGTGGGTGGCGAGCCGCTCCGACGGTGGGGACTAGTGCCGCACGAGGAGACTGCTGGGCCATCGACCGGGCGCAGCCCGCGCCAGCGGATGGCGGCGGCCATGCGGGTGGGTGCCCCGAGCTTCTGCATCGCGGCCCGGATGAACGACTCCACGGTCGATGCCTCGATGCCCAGCGCCGCCGCGATGTCCGCCGTGCGCAGGCCGGCCTCGACCAACGCCAGGACCTCTTCCTCCCTGCCGGTCAACCCGGCCACGCCGCTCACGCTCCCGGCCCGCCGGACCACGCCGATCGACCGCAGCGAGCGCCGCACCCGGACGAGCGTGGAGACCAGCCCGAGGTCGTCCGCCCGCGCCTCGGCCCGCTCCAGCAGGTCGACCGCCGACGGGCTCCCGCTGCGGGCCGCCACGTCACCGGCGGCCCACCGGCAGCGGGCCTCGCTGCGGACGTCGTTGCCCGTCCAGCCGTCCGCGGCTTCCAGGAACCCGGTGATCGCCTCGTCCGGACGCCCCTCGCGCGCCGCGGCGAGGGCCTCCCACTCGACCGGCGCCGACAGCCACGCCGGCAGCAGCGCCGCCGGGCGCGGGCCTGGTGGCTCGACCCCCAGCTCGCGAGCGGCGTGGGCCCCGGCGAGGCGGCCCTGGACCGCGGCCGGGTAGTCGCCGACGCCCAGAGCGAGCAGGTCGTTCGTCGCGGCGACGGCGTCGGCGGGCCGGCCCGCCAGCCACGACGACTCGACCACCGCCCAACCGGCGATCGACCGCCCCTGCGCCTCGGCACCTGAGCGCCCAGCGGTGCCGGCGGCGAGGGCCGTCGCCTCCACGTGGCGACCTGAATCCGAGAGCGCCATGATCACGGCGCTCTCCAGGAACGGCCGGGACCGAAAGCGCGGCCACCGTTCCAGCAGTGGGCGGAACTCGTCGACGATCTCGCCCCGCGGCCGGCCGGCCAAGAGGCCGAGCAAGGCGGCGTAGGCCGCCGCGCTCAGCCAGTGCTCGTCAAACGCCTCGCTCGGGCCGACGAGCAGCTCGTCGCGGGCAACCGCTTCGGCGATCGCCGCATCACCGGTGATCCACCGTCCGAGCACCAGGCTGATGACCGCGGTGCGGCGCAGGTGGTCGTCGTGCTCCTCGGCGGCGCGCTCCACCACCTCCGCGTACAGCTCCGCCCAGCCCGGCTCCCCGGCGGTCAGCAGCACGCTGGCCAGGCGGGTGCGCGTGTAGCCCTGCTCGGCGCCCAGCTGATCGGCCAGGCCGACCGCTTCTCGCGCCCGCTCGAGCACCGGTCGGCCGTCGAGGTCGACGAAGGTCTGCACCACGGTCGATCCGGCGAGCGCGGCCGCCTCGTACGCCGTGCCGGTGCCGCGCAGATCGGCGAGCGCCCGCTCGACCAGCTCCGCCATCTCCTCGTGGCAACCCTCCAACCACGCCGCCTCGGCCTCGACGGCGAGCAGCCCGCCTCGCAGGACGGGATCGAGCTGCTCGCGGTCGGCGATGTCGCAGATCGAGCGGGCGGCACCGGGCTCGCTGATGGCGGTGAACAGCCGGGCCGCCTCGATGCGGTTGGGCACATCATCATCGGGCGCGCAGCGGATCGCCAGGGCGAGCATGGTGGCGCGCCGGCGCCGGTCGGTCTCGGTCGCCGCGGTCTCCAGCGCGACTCGCCGAGCCTCTTCCCGGTCTCCGAGCTCGGCCAGCAGGTGCGCTGATTCCGGCCCGTCGACCAGGGCGACCAGGTCGCGGCGCACCGCGTCGGCCCGATCCCCGAGGCCGTCGGCGATCACTTCGCCGAGCAGGCTGTGGCGGACCTCGAAGGCGGCGTCGACCCGCGACGCCAGGCCGGCCGCGGGCAGCGCGTCCGCGCCGGGTCCGAGCTCGGCCCGGGTCGCCGGGCGGCCCAGCACGGCGAGGCGCTCCATCGCCGTTCGGCCCTCGGGGCCCAGGGTGGCGAGCCGTGCGACGAGTGCCGACACGAGGCTCGGTGCGGCGTCGGCGCCCTTGGGCAGCTCGCCCAACAGGAGCGGGTTGCCGTCGGCGGTGGCGACCAGCTGATCCCGCTCCGCGGGGGCCAGCTCGGGGTGGAGCAGCTCGGCGAGCGCCGCGGCCGGCTCCGCCGCGAGGCCGCCCAGGTCGAGGCGCACCGCTCCCACCAGCTCGAGCAGCGCCACCACCAGATCGCTGCGCTCCTCACCGGAGCGAACCGTGGCGACGAGCGGGACCTGACCGACGAGCAGCGCGACCGCCTCCAACGAGGCGTCGTCGGCCCATTGGAGGTCGTCGAGGAGGAGCGGCGAGGAGCTCTGGTGCACCACCGCCCCGGCCACCCCGGCCGGCAGCTCGGCCGGCGCGGCGCGCAGGATCCGCCCGAACACGAGGAAGGGCGACCAGGCCAGCGACGCGAGCGCACCCCCCTCCCGGAACAGCCCGGTCTCGCTCAGGGCCGCTCGGGCCAGCGTCGACTTGCCGATGCCCGCCGGTCCGACGAGCACGACGGGGCGCGCCGCGGCGATCAGCTCCTGCAGCGCCTCCAGCTCCTCCTGCCGTCCGACCAGCACGGCCGGAACCTACCCCCGACCCGGGAGACCGTCAGCGCGCAGGCAGCGCTCTCATGTCGACGGGATCCTCGAGTCGTAGGACGCGCCTTGGAGGATCGAGTCGATGAGGGGGACCTTGGTGGTCTTCACCTGAGGGCCCCACGTCGTGAACTCGCTGGCACTCGGTGCACGAAGGAGCATCCCGAACACGACCGAGACCGTGTTGACCTCGCCGGCGCGCCGTCGGATGTGCTCGCTCGACTCGGAGAACTGCACCATGACCTCGCCCCGCGTCTTGGTCTTGGCGTTGAGCTTGCCGGTCCAGGAGTTCACGCCCGCGGCGTCACCGGTCCGGCCGAGGACGTTCTTGTACACGAGCTGGACGAACGCCCGGTTCGAGAGCGAGCCGTACTTCCTCTTGAACTCGTTGCTCGCCACGAACTGGTTGGAGATGGCGCTGACCTTGGTGCCCGAGCGACGCTTGCCGAGCCAGTACTTCAGGCCGCCGGAGTCGGGCGCCCGACCGAAGTAGGCGTAGTAGATCCGGGTGAGCGGATCGAGCGTGGCCCACTGCGGCTTGGCCGACACCTCCACGATGGCGGCGGCCGGGGTGACCTGACCGCTCTGGATCCGCCCGCGGAGGCTCGAGAGCTCCGAGGCCGTGGGGGCCTTGGCCACGAAGTCGGTGTACTGCTGTTTGACGAACCCGTCCACGGAGCGGAACGGGGGCAGGCCGTAGGCGGAGTAGCCCGACGCCGGGCCGGTGCCGAGACCGCTCGTGGCCCGGACCTTGAAGCGGTAGAGGGTCCGGGGCGTGAGACCGGTGACCGTCGCCTGCTGCTTGCCGGTGCCGCCACCGACGGCACCGACCACCTGCGTGGCCACCGGCGTACCCGACGACCCCTGGTAGACGAGCACGTCGAACGAGGTGATGGCGGCCCCGCCGTTGGGGGGAGCGGTGAAGCTGATGCTTAGGCTGGTGGCAGATGCACCGGCCACCGTGGGTGCTGCCGGCGCCGACGGCGGGCCCGGGGCGACGAGCGTGACGGCGACGAGCTGCCCGGCGGTGCTGGTCGTGCTCG
>CAZCVS010000258.1:0-5214 GCA_964501845.1 uncultured Iamiaceae bacterium | reverse complement strand
GTGAGGTACTCGGCGAAGGTGCCGGTGCCGGCCATGCCGAACACGGGCTCGCCGTTGCGCGTGAAGCGGGGCGTGCCGGCGATGGCGAACTGGATCATCACGCACAGGTGCGGGCTCTTGCGCTCCACGCAGTTGTTGCACTTGCCGCAGGGCGGGCTCCAGGCCACGACCACGTGGTCGCCCTCGACGAGCTCGGTGACGCCCTCGCCCACGGCGGAGATGATGCCAGCGCCTTCGTGGCCGGGGACGAACGGCGCCGGCTGCGGGAGCGATCCCTGCATGGCGTGGAGATCCGAGTGGCAGACGCCGGTGGCCTCGATCTTGATGGTGACCTCACCCGGGCCGGGCGCGTCGACCTCGACGTCGTCGACGATCTCGAGCTTCTCATCGCCAGTGTTGTGCAGCAGCGCAGCGCGCATGTTCGGTGGCTCCTCAGTAGTTCCCCTGGACCTTGCTCCGCGGACCTTAGTAGAACGCGTTCCAGTCCAGATCACGGCTCGGCATCGGGGCTGATCGCGCCGCGTATGCTCGCCTGGCCGCGACGCCAGAGGGGATCGGCGAGTGAACGACCGCACGGGTGATACGCCGAGGCCCTCCTGGCCCGGCGGTGCCCCGTTCGCGTTCACGATCGTCGACGACACCGACAAGACGACCCTGGAGAACGGGCCGCTGGTCTACGACGTGCTGACCCAGCTCGGGGTGCGGGTCACCAAGACGGTCTGGCCGGTTGCCCCCGCCGGTGCACCCCGGACCGGCGGGTCCACCTGCGACGACCCCGACTACCTGCGTTGGGTGCTGGAGCTCCAGGCAGCGGGCCACGAGATCGGCTTCCACAATGCGTCGGATCACCCCTCCACCCGCGACCAGACGCTCGCTGCGTTGGACCGGTTCAAGGAGCTGTTCGGCCACGACCCGCGCATCGGAGCGGACCACTCGGCCAACATCGAGGCGATGTACTGGGGGCCGGAGCGACTGACCGGTGCCCGGTCCCGGATGTACCGGGCGATCAGCCCGCGCCTGTGGGACCACCATGGTCGCTCCGAGGGTCACGACCCGTCCAGCCCCTATTTTTGGGGCGACCTCTGCCGTGACCGCATCGACTACTGGCGCAACTTCACGTTCGCCACATCGGACGTGCTGGCGGCATGCCCCTTGCCGTACCACGACCCCGCCCGGCCGCTGGTGCGCTGGTGGTACGCCGCCACCCACGCGCCCCACCGGGATCCGTTCCTGGCCGCGATCACCCCGGACCGCCTCGACGGTCTGGAGCGCGGCGGCGGAGCGTGCATCCTCTACACGCACTTCGGCACGAACTTCGTGTGGGAGGGCGAGCTCGACCCCCGCTTTGCGCCTGCCATGCAGGCCGTCGCGGCACGCGGCGCCTGGTTCGCCCCGGTCTCCGAGGTGCTCGACTACCTCCGGAGCGAGCAGGGCGACCACGTCATCACCGATGACGAGCGGGCGGCCATGGAGCGGCGCTGGCTGCGGGACCAGATCGGCATCCGGATCGGCGCCACCACCGCCCGGCTCCGGGAGCGCCGGTCGTGACCGGCCTCGACGTCCGCCAGATCGCCACCGACCGGCGCGGCCGATCACTGCTCTCGGTCGAGGCCGGCGGCCGCCAGATCGCCACGATCGAGGTCGCACGGGCCCGACGGAGCCTGGCGCCGGCTCCCAGGCACGACCGCAACCCGGACGTGGCAGACCCGAGGGTGCCGGACCCCGATGCCTGGAGCGGGGCGACCGCGTCGCGAGCCGCCGCGCAGCGCTGGCGCGATCCGCACCCCGCCATCCGCACGGTGTGGCAGCTCCGGCTCGATGACGGGTGCGACCACCCGCCGCCCGCCGTCCTCGAAGCGGTCGGCGCACACCTCGCCGACGACGGCGTGCGCCGCCTCGACGTGCGCGTCGCCGCATCGGATCCGCTCGCCGCCGCCTTCCACGGCGACCAGTGGATCCAGGGCTGCGTCCGCGGCCAGGTGGTGGCGAGCCTCGCCGTGACCTACCCGTGGGCCTCGCTGCCGAGCGACAGCGGGTGGCTGTCGTCGACCATCGCCCCGCTCCCGCCCCGGCTGCGGCGAGCGGTGCGGCGCGGCGCAGCGATCCGCCCTCGGCAGCTCCCCGATCTGGTGCAGTCCGCCGCGATCGAGGTCCTGGCGACCGCTCGACTCCGCTCTCCGCCTGTCGGTCCTCGGTCGAGGCCCGTCCGCGGCGCCCCCGCAGGGTCTCACCCGTTCGCCGCCAGCCGCTACCGCACGGTGCGCCACGCGCTCTCCTTCGTCCCCGATCCCCTGCGGTCTGCACCATTCATCGACATCGGCTGTGGTGACGGGCGCGTCCTGCGAGAGGCCCTCCGCTCCGGCTTCCCCCGGGCCATCGGCCGTGAGCTGGATCCGGATCTCGCGCGGCGAGCACAGCAGGTGGTCGGCGACGCGGGCCACGTGGTCGCCGGCGACGCCCTCGCCACGCCGCTGCCCGACGACGTCGGGGTCCTCTTCCTCAACAACCCGTTCGACAGCACCGTCCTCCCCCGCTTCGGCGACCTCGTCGCGGCGACCCTGGAGCGGCGGCGGCGGCCGCTGCTCATCTTGTACCTGAACCCGCGCCCGATCGAACCGCTCCTCGCCGCCGGCCTGGTCCTGGTTGAGGTGAACCCGCGGTTCTCGATCCTCGCCAGCCGAGCTGGGCCGTGACCGTCCGGCTGGAGCGCGCCTCGCTCGACGATGTGCCGTGGGACGAGCTCGAGGCCCAGGCGGACCGCACGGTTGGCCAGACCCGCGCGTGGCTCGACTTCCTGGTGGAGACGCAGCGGGCCGAGCCGGTCGTGGCCCGGGTGCTCGACGGCGGATCGCCGGCCGGTTGGTTCAGCGGCGCCGTCGTGACCCGGCTCGGTGTGCGTTTCCTGGGCAGCCCGCTGCGAGGGTGGACGACGGCGGCCATGGGCTTCAACCTGGCACCGGGCGCCGACCGCGCCGGAGCCGTCGGTTCGCTCCCCGCCTTCGCGTTCGGCGAGCTGCGGTGCCTCCACCTCGAGGTGGCCGACCGGGCGCTCGCCGCCCCTGAGGCGCTGGCCACCAGGCTCCACGCCGAGGAGCTCCCTGGCTGGCAGCTCGATCTGCAGCGCCCGGACGACGAACTGCTCGCCGGCATGAACCAGATGGCGCGCCGCAACATCCGCAAGGCCGAGCGCTACGGCGTGCGCATCGAGGAAGTCGATCCTCTCGCTCCGGGGGACTTCGCCGACGAGTATTTCGCCCAGGTGACCGAGGCGTTCGCCAAGCGACGGCGGCGACCGCCATACGGCCCGGACCGGGTCGCCGCCCTGGTGCGCCACCTCGGGCCCACCGGGCACCTCGTGCTGCTGCGGGCCGTCGGCCCGGACGGTTCCCCCCTGGCAACTGCCCTCTTCGCCGGCCTCCCCGACTCGACCGCCGAGTTCTGGATGGGCGCCAGCCGCCGGTCGGCGCAGGGCCTGTTCCCGAACGAACCGCTGATGTGGGAGGGCATGCGCCGGTGGCGCCAGCTCGGCGCTGCCCGCTTCGACTTCGGCGGAGGCGGTCCGTACAAGGCCAAGTTCGGAGGCGACCCCCACGTCCTCGTGCGCTTGCACGCCTCGCGCTTCTCGTCCTTGGACACTGCCCGGAAGCTGGTGGTCGCCGCGGACCGCCAGCGTCGCCTCTTCCTCGCCCGCCAGGCCGGCCGCTCGCCCGAGAAGTAGAACGCGTTCCAGTTTTCTCCTACAGTCCCCGGCATGGGAGATCTCGGATTCTGGCGACTGGCTGAAGCAGACCCGGAGCGCCTCGCGCTCGTCGGGCCCGATGGGACGGAGCTCACCGCCGGTGAGCTCCTGGCCCGGGCGAACCGGGCCGCGCACGGCTTCCGGGCCCTCGGCCTCCAGAACGGCGACACGGTCGCACTGCTCATGCCCAACACCATCGAGCTGATCGAGCTCTACCTCGGCGCGCTCCAGGTCGGCCTGTACCTCACGCCGATCAACTGGCACCTCGTCGGACCCGAGGTGGCGTACATCCTCACCGACAGCGACGCCAAGGTCTTCGTGGCCCACGAGCGCCTCGCGTCCGTCGCCGTCGCCGCCGCCGACGAAGCCGGCTTCCCCGCGGACCGACGGTTCGCGGTCGGCGATATCGACGGCTTCCGGCCGATCGCCGAGCTCACCGACGGCCAGCCCGACACCGCCCCCGAGGGGCGCACGACCGGTGCGGCCATGCACTACACCTCGGGCACCACCGGCCGCCCCAAGGGCGTCAAGCGCGGGCTGTTCGAGATCGACCCCAGCGACATGGGCGAGCTGCTCGCCTACCTGCCCAACCTCTTCGGCATCGCCCCGCGCGACGGCCACGTCCACCTGACGGTGTCGCCGCTCTACCACACCGCGGTGCTGATGTGGACGGGCAACGGCCTGCACATGGGCCACACCGTGGTGCTCATGGACAAGTGGACCGCGGAGGAGACGCTGCGGCTCATCCAGACCTACCAGGTCACCTACAGCCACATGGTCCCGACCCAGTTCGTGCGCCTGCTCGACCTGCCCACCGACGTCCGGGCGAGCTACGACGTCAGCTCCCTGCGCAACATGGTCCACGGTGCCGCCCCCTGCCCGCAGGAGGTCAAGCGCCAGATGATCGAGTGGTGGGGCGACACCATCCAGGAGTACTACGCGGCGACCGAGGGCGGCGGCACGGTGATCGGCGCCAAGGAGTGGATGGACAAGCCCGGGTCGGTCGGCCTCCCCTGGCCCGGCAGCGAGATCCGCATCTACGACGACGAGGGCAACCGGCTGCCCGCCGGCAAGATCGGCACCGTCTACATGCAGCTCATGGCGGACTTCGAGTACAAGGGCGACTCGGCCAAGACCAAGGCCAACCGCATCGAGAACTTCTTCACGGTCGGCGACCTCGGTGAGCTCGACGAGGACGGCTACCTGTTCCTCCGGGACCGCAAGGCCGACATGATCATCTCGGGCGGCGCCAACATCTACCCGGCCGAGATCGAGGGCGAGCTCATCAACCACCCGGCCGTCCAAGACGTCGCCGTGTTCGGGATCCCCAACGCGGATTGGGGCGAGGAGATCAAGGCCGTCGTCGAGCTCCACGAGGGCTTCGAGGGCACCGACGAGCTCAGCGCCGAGATCATCGGGTGGGCCGGCACCCGCATGGGCAAGTTCAAGCTGCCCCGCTCGATCGACTACGTCGA
>CAZCVS010000257.1:0-5245 GCA_964501845.1 uncultured Iamiaceae bacterium | reverse complement strand
GTGACGCCCAACAAGGTCATCACGATCGAGGACCTCCCGGAGGACGCGCTCGCCGAGGCCGAGAAGGTGTGCGATGACATGGGCATCGACGAGCCGCTGGCGAAGCACCAGTGCGCCTACGACGTTGCCTCCACCGGTGAGGATGCCTTCGCCGAGAGCGCCGACGTGCAACAAGAAGCCGTGGAGGCGCTGCCCGAGTCCGCTCCCGAGCCGGTGGCCGCAGTCCAAGGCATCGCCCCAGCCGAGATCGCTCTCGCCGGAAGCGAGACCCCGTCGGACTCGAGCACGGATGATGGCTCCGACGGTCTGAACCCGGCGCTGCTGGCCCTTCTCGGCGCTGCCGGCGTCGGCTTGGTCGCGGCGATCGTCGTCCTCGTGATGAAGAACCGCAAGACGCCGCCGGCCGGTCCGTCTGGTCCCACTGGTCTGTCCGGTCCCGCGGGTCCGCCTGGTCCTGCTGGTCCGTCCGACTCGTCTGGTCCCGCTGATCCAGCCGATCCGGTGAGGAAGCCACGCACCCCCTTCAACACCGGCATCTGAAGGTGCGCTGACCGAATCGAGGCTCGCGAGGGGATCAGCTCGATGGTGATGGCGCGGTGATGACCTGCCGGTCGCTCCGCCGGGGTTCGCCGGGCGGTGGCGGCGCTGGCCGCCGATCCGGACCGAGGCCGGTGGAACCAGCGGTCGCTCCGCTCGGCACAGATCGTCACCGTCAGGCCTGCTCGAGCTCGCCGCGCAGGACGCTCTTGGAGCTGTGGGCGGGGTTGCCGTCGATCGGCTCGATGGACACGTCGACGAGCGGGAAGTCGTCGATGGCCAGGCCTTCGGGGACGGCGAAGCGCCCATCGCCCTCGAGGGCCCCCAGCGACTGGACCTGTCCGGGCCCAGAGCCGAGGAGCCAGGCTTCGTAGTACGAGCCTTCGGGCAGGTCGGGGAGGTCGTCGGCCTGGATCGCGACCTTCCAGCCGTCGTCGTCTTCGAGCAGCTCGGCCGACCCGGTGCTGTCGCCGCCCGGGTCGAGCCCGGCACCGGTGAGCGAAGCGCGAGCGACGAGCTCGGTCGAGGCGCCGCCACTGCTCCGGTTCACGATGACCGCGCCAGCAGCGAGCGCGCCCACGACGAGCACCGCGGCGGCGAGTCCGAGGATGCGCCGCTGGCGGCGAGCCTGCCTGGTGCTGCGGACGGTCGGTCCCCCGTCGATGCGCACGTCCTCGGCGATGCGCTCCCAGAGGTCGTCGGGGGGCGGGCTGAGCGCCGGCTCGCCGTCCGCGGGGTCGTCGATGGCCCGTTCGATGCGCCCCCACAGGTTGTCCGGTGGCGGGGCGAGGCGTCCCTCCTCGTCGGCCATGGCGCGGATGGCATCGGCGATGCGCTTGTCGTGGTCGTGGTGTTCAGTGCCCATCGCTGGCCTCCAGTTCGAGGCGGAGGCGGGCCAACGCTCGCCGGATGTCGCTCTTGACGGTGCCGAGGGGGAGTCTGGTCCGCTCGGCGATCTGGGTGTGGGTCAGGTCTTCGACGTAGGCCAGGCGGAGCATCTCGCGGGCGCGGCCGGACAGGTCGGCCATCGCGTCTTCGAGGACGAGCCGGTCGGCGAGGCGGTCCACGTCGGAGCGGTCGATGCGCTCGTGCTCCTCGGCCGGGTCGTGGACCGCATGGAGCGGTGGACGGCTGCGCAGCTCGCCCAGCACCTTGAACCGTGCGATGCCGAACAGCCACGACCGCAGGGTCCCCTTGGACGAGTCGTACCGAGCCCGGCTGCGCCAGGCCGTCACGAACACCTCCTGGGTGACGTCCGAGGCGAGGTCGCGGCCCAGGGACCGCCGGCAGAAGGAGTAGATGACGGGCCCGTGGGCGTCGTACGCCAGACGCAGCAGCGCCGGATCGTCCGAGGCGAAGCGAGCGTCGAGGTCGCTCATCGCCCGCGTGGCCACGGTGTCGTGGATCGGCAGCCCCCCACTGGTGGCAGGGTCGGTTGGCACGTCAGCACCGAACCTGGGACATGGGCGAGGACCTCCGGGGACATCGGCACCGACCGGCGCGCCGAGGGAAGCGCACCAGCCGGTTGACGAGTAGTACGCGGCCGAGGCGCTGATCGGATGCACCCTGGCCGAAGGTTTCTGCGGAGAACTTCGAAGCGACGTGCATCCGTTCGAGCCCTGCGGCGCGAAGTAGGGGGTGATCAGCCCGCCTCGGGATGGTCGTCATGCCTCGCCAGGCCGCAACGCCGACCCCGGTCGCTGTGGTCGCAAACCCAGGAGCGCACCTCATGCGAAAGCCCCTTGCCACCTTGGCCGTGGCGGCCGTTGCCGCCATCGCCGCGATCGGGTCCGGCACCGCCGCCGGAGCCCAGGAGCCGACCGGAACGGTCACGGTCATCCACGGTGTTCCCGGCGTCGACGTCGACGTCTACGTGAACGACGAGCTCACCCTCGAGGACTTCACGCCCGACACGGTCACCGACCCGCTGGAGCTGCCCGCCGGCGACTACACCATCGACATCCGCGCCGCCGGTGCGGACGCCTCCGAGGACCCGGTCATCACGGGCGACGCCACCCTCCCGGCGGGGGCGAACGCCACCCTCATCGCCCACCTGACCGCAGACGGGTCCCCGACGCTGGGTGTGTTCGTGAACGACACGGCCAAGACCGCCGCCGGAGAGGGTCGCCTCGTCGTCCGCCACACCGCCGCGGCGCCGGCCGTCGACGTGCTGGCTGGTGGAGAGGCCGTGATCTCGGACCTCTCGAACCCCGATGAGGCCTCCCTCGACCTGCCTGCCGGCACCGTGTCGGCGTCGGTCGCCGCCGCCGGCACCACCGAGCCGGTCATCGGCCCGGCCGACGTCCCCGTCGTCGCCGGCCAGGTCACCATCGTCTACGCCGTCGGCTCACTCGAAGACGACAGTCTCGGCGTGCTCGTGCAGACCATCACCGTCGGCGAGGAGGCCGGCGCCGAGCCCCCCGCCACGCCGCCCGCCCCCGGCCCCGGCACCCCTGCGACCACCGCGGTGCCCGTCCCGAGCGGCGTCCCGTCTGGCACCAGCGGCCTCGCCGCCGATGGCGGCTCGTCGTTCCCCACCGCAGCGGCCGCAGCCCTGGCCGCGCTGGCCCTCACCGGCATCGCGGTCTCGAGCCGGAGCATCGCCGCTGCCCGCCGGCGGTCCTGACCCCGGCGCCAACCCCGAACACCCCGAAGGGCGGGGCGGCACCGCCGCCCCGCCCTTCGGGGCCGTCCGCACCGATGAACCTCGCCCGATCCCGTGTCCTCCTGGTCGTGTCTGCGGCCGTCTTGGCCGCGACCGCCGTCGCCTGGCTCGGCCGCGGCGGCACCAGCGGATCCGCCGACCTCGTCGCCGTGGCACCCGTGGCGCCTTCCCCCACGGGTGCACCTCCCACCACTGTGCCGGCGGCCCCGCCGGCCTCGGAACCCACCACCACGGTGCCGCCGCAGCCGATCGGCCCGCCCGTCAGGGTGCGGGTGCCGGCCATCGGGGTCGACGCCCCGGTGGTCCCGGTCGGCCTCCGACCCGATGGCCAGATGGAGGTTCCGCCCGCGACCGAGGTCGGCTGGTATCGGCTCGGTCCCGCCCCTGGGGGCGCAGGCTCGGCGGTGCTCGCCGCGCACGTCGACTTCGCGGGGGAGCGAGGGGCGTTCTTCGACCTGCGCTCGGTCCCCGTCGGAGCCGAGGTCCTCGTCGACACCGAAGGCGGCACCCAGCGCTTCACCGTCACGGCACGGGAACAGATCGCCAAGGACGCCGTCCAGCTCGATCGCTACTTCACCGCCGAGGGCCCCGCCCGGCTCACGCTCATCACCTGCGGCGGCGTCTTCGACCCCGGTGCCCGTCACTACCAGGACAACATCATCCTCACCGCAGATCCCGCCCGGTGAACCGCACCCGCGCCGACCTGACCAGGGACCGCGGGCGACCGGTCCGCTGTCGTCGTGGACGGCGACGATGCGGGGCCCACGTGGTGGCGAGCCGTTGCTCCAGCACCTCCACCAGAACTCTGGACGTAAGCGTCCTAGCATCGGGTCTGCGACGAGAGGAGCTGACCATGACCGGACGTGTGGTGCACTTCGAGGTCCCCTACGACGACGCCGACCGGGCGCGGGCGTTCTACCGGGAGGTGTTCGGCTGGGCCATCCAGCCGGTCCCCGAGTTCGAGTACAACTTCGTGCAGACCGGGCCGGTGGACCAAGACACCGGCGTTGCCACCGAGATCGGTTACATCGGCGGCGGCATGTTCCAACGTCAAGACGACATCAGCCGGCCCATCATCACCATCGACGTCGACGACGTGACCGAGGCGCTCGCGGCGCTCAGCGAGCACGGGGGTGCTGCGGTGGGCGAGCCCCAGCAGGTCGGCGACATGGGCATCGCCGCCTACTTCACCGACAGCGAGGGCAACCTCATGGGCCTCTGGCAGACGACCGGCCCGAGCGAGTGATCGAGCACTTCGCAGGAACCGACCGCGCCGACGTCAGCCCGAGGTCGTCGCCTTCGAAGAACAACTGGTTGCGCATCCGGGTGACGTCAGCGTCGGTTGCGTGTCGCACCTCGGCGCCTCCTTCCATCGGCGAGCGGCACCGACAGGGTGAAAAGGTACGACCGGGATCGGTCACCAGCCGCTGGCCAACCCGTCTGGCACGCTCTCCACCCCGAGCACGACACCGGCAGCCGCGTCGTGCCTGATCGTGGCAGGCAGCAGCCCGCGTCAAGGGCGGGGGAGTGCTCGGGCGACGAACGCCCCTCATCTCACCGCCGCCCCCCTCGGGCCCGCCTCCCAGATCACGGGGTGACGATGTTGAACCAGAACTCGAAGGTGTCGAACAGGCCGAGCAGCTCCTGTGCTGCGCTCGCGTCGCCGCCCACGACGACGTCCCCCGCGCTGATCGCGGCGTCGAACGCCGTGGCCCCCAGGATCACCTCGCTCAGCACCGGACGGGTCATGGTCAGCGTCGACGCGGCATCCGGATCCTGGCGCCCGATCGAGTGGCTGAGCGACCCGTTGGCGAGCATCAGGACGAACTCGTCGCCGGTGTCGGAGAGCACGACGTTGATGGTGAGCTTCTTGCCGGCCGCGTTCGGTCCGTTGAGCCGGATGCCGAGGTAGTCGAGGAAGTTGCTGAGCGACATCGCCCGCACCGAGTCGGGGCTCGCCGTGTTCGGGGTCGGGAGCACGACGACGCCGTCGCGGAGCTCCTTGGCGCCGGTCAGGTAGAAGTTGCGCCACGGCCCGTTCTC
>CAZCVS010000256.1:0-5260 GCA_964501845.1 uncultured Iamiaceae bacterium | reverse complement strand
GTACCCGATCGTGTCCATCGAGGACGGCATGGCCGAGGAGGACTGGGACGGCTGGGCCTCGCTCACCGCCAAGATCGGCGACCGCGTGCAACTGGTGGGCGACGACCTGTTCGTCACCAACACCACCCGCCTCGCTCGGGGCATCGAGGCCGGCAGCGCCAACTCCATCCTCATCAAGGTGAACCAGATCGGCACGCTGACCGAGACGCTCGAGGCCGTGAGCCTGGCCAACCGCAACCGCTACACCGCAGTCATGTCGCACCGCTCCGGCGAGACCGAGGACGCGACCATCGCCGATCTCGCCGTCGCCACCAACTGCGGCCAGATCAAGACCGGCGCCCCGGCCCGCAGCGACCGGGTGGCCAAGTACAACCAGCTCCTGCGCATCGAGGAGCAGCTGGGCGACGCCGCCGCGTTCCTCGGTTCGGCCGCCTTCACCACGGGATCGCGGGGCTAGGTGGCACCGCGGCGGAAGCTCACGGCCCGGCGCCGGGCCGTGGCCGGGCTGGTCGTCACCGTGATGCTGGTGGCCGTGCTGCTGTTCGCCGTGTTCCCCACCCGGTCCTGGCTGGCCCAGCGGCGGGAGACGGCGGCCGCCCAGGCGGAGCTCGACGACCTCGAGGACAAGCGGGCCAAGGCCGAGCAGGCCCAGGACAAGCTCAACGACGACGACTACATCGAGCGGGTCGCCAAGGAAGAGCTCAACATGGTGAACCCGGGCGAGGAGGCCTACAGCATCCTCCCGGCCCCCACGGACCCCATCGGGCTCCCCGACGGCTGGCCCTTCACCGGGGTCGAGCGCGTGTTCGGAGCCCGCTGACCCTCGCCGGCACGTAGCGTCGCCTCGATGGACTTCGCACCCGACGACGACCACGAGGCCATCCGCGAGGGCGTCCGGCGCGCCTGCTCAGCGTTCGACGACGACTACTGGCGCCGCTGCGACGACGAGCACGAGTTCCCCTGGGCCTTCTACCGGGCCATGGCCGACGGCGGCTGGATCGGCATCGCCATCCCCGAGGCCTACGGCGGCGGCGGCCGGGGCATCACCGAGGCGTCGATCGTCGTCGAGGAGGTGGCGGCGTCCGGCGCGGCGATGAACGGCGCGTCGGCCATCCACCTGTCGATCTTCGGGATGGGCCCGGTCATCAAGCACGGCTCCGAGGAGCTGAAGCAGCGGGTCCTGCCGGCGGTGGCCTCCGGTGAGCTCCACGTCTGCTTCGGGGTGACCGAGCCCGACGCCGGCACCGACACGTCGCGCATCGCGACGCGGGCCACGCGGGTCGACGACGGCTCGCACTACGTCGTGCGGGGGCGCAAGGTCTGGACCACCAAGGCGCCGTACTGCCAGAAGGTGCTCCTGCTCGTGCGGACCACGCCCCGGGACCAGGCGGCCAAGCCGACCGACGGGATGACGCTCCTGCTGGCCGACCTCCAGGCGAACGGCGAGGTCCGGCCCGAGGTGGACATCACGCCGATCCCCAAGGCCGGGCGCAACGCCGTCGTGTCGTGCGAGGTGGTCTACGACGACCTGCCCGTGCCGGTGGCCGACCGGGTGGGCGACGAGGGCGACGGGTTCCGGTACCTGCTCGACGGGCTCAACCCCGAGCGCATTTTGATCGCCGCCGAGGCGCTGGGCACCGGTCGGGCCGCGCTGCGCCGCGCCGTCGCCTACGCCAACGAGCGGGTGGTCTTCGACCGGCCCATCGGCCAGAACCAGGGCATCGCGTTCCCGCTGGCCCAGGCCCACATGGAGCTGCGGGCGGCGGAGCTGGCCATCCGCGACGCCTCGTGGCGCTACGACCAGGGACTCCCGTGCGGCGAGGCGGCCAACACCGCCAAGTACCTGGCCGCCGAGGCCGGCTACCGCGCCGCCGACCAGGCGGTCCAGACCCTGGGCGGCATGGGCTACGCGGGGGAGTACCACGTCGAGCGCTACTGGCGCGAGGCCCGCCTCATGCGCCTGGCACCGGTCAGCCAGGAGCTGGTCCAGGCCTACATCGCCACCAACGTCTTGGGCCTGCCCAAGAGCTACTGAGCGGCCGAGCGGTCAGGTGCGGTTGTAGGAGCAGGCGCTCGCGGCGAGGAACCGGATCAGTGCCAGCTCGCCGTCGGTTGCTGGGGATCAGGACATCGGTGTAGGCCTTGCCGTTGCGCAGCCAGTTGATCCAGTAGGTGCGCCCGCCGGGATCGGAGACCCGTCGCAGGTCCTTCACCTCCGGTGGTCGCCAGGGTGGCGTTGATCGCATCGTCGGTGGCCGACCTGTTCGGCGGGTGCTCCGCTCAGTGAGCCACGTCTGGGAGTCCCGTGGGTCCGGCCGTAGCCTCAGCCCCATGGCTGATCCGCTTCCCCCCGTCGTCGTCGTGGACGACGAGCCCGACGAGGCCGATCTCGCCGCGGTCACCGAACTGCTCGGCCGTCGGCCCAACGGTGCCTTCACCGTGGTGGTGCGCCACCTCGGCGATCGTTCGCCGGTGGTGATCCGCAACCACCCGCTGCTCGACGACGGCCGTCCCATGCCCACCCGCTACTGGCTGCTGGGCGAGCCCGAGCGGACCATGGTCAGCCGCATCGAGAGCCGCGGCGGCGTGCACCGGGTGGAGGACGAGATCGGCCTCGATGTCATCGCCGAGGCGCACGACCGCTACCGGGCCGAGCGCGACGCGGCCTTGCCCGAGGGGTGGGACGGGCCCCGCCCGTCGGCCGGCGTCGGCGGCACGCGCGTCGGGGTGAAGTGCCTCCACGCCCACTACGGCTGGTGGCTCGCCGGCGGCGACGACCCGGTGGGCCAGTGGGTCGCCGACCACCTGGCGGCGGGCGACGGCGACCGTGAGAGGATCAGCTGATGTCCGAGCGCGTTGCAGCCATCGACATCGGGACCAACTCCACCCGCCTGCTCATCGCCGAGCGGGGCGACGGCGCCGTGCCGCTGGTGACCGTGGAGCGGCTCATGCGCATCACCCGGCTCGGCCAGGGGGTCGATCAGACCGGATCGCTGGCCGCCGAGGCGATGGACCGCACGGTGGCGGTGCTGGCCGAGTACCGACAGGTCATGGACGACCTGGGCGTCGAGGCGGGCCGGGTCCGCATGGCGGCCACCTCCGCCAGCCGCGACGCCTCCAACCGCGAGGTCTTCTTCGACGCGGCCCAGGCCGCGGTGGGCGTGCGTCCGGAGCTGCTGTCGGGTGACGAAGAGGCATCGCTGTCGTTCGCCGGAGCGACCGCAGACCTCGACCCTGCCCTTGGGCCGTTCCTGGTCTTCGACCTGGGCGGCGGGTCGACCGAGTTCGTGATCGGGACCACCGGAGCCGAGGGCGCCATCGACGGCCGGCTCTCGCTCGACATCGGGTGCGTCCGCCTCACCGAGCGCTTCCTCACCACGGATCCACCCGCGCCCGAGGATCTCACCGCGGCCATCAGCTACAGCGATGCCTGGCTCGAGGACGTCCAGCGGGAGCTCACCGGGCTCGCCGACGTGCAGACCGTGATCGGCCTGGCCGGCACGGTCAGCACCGTGGCGGCGGTCGAACAGGGCCTCGCCACCTACGACCGCGACGCCATCCACCACTTCACGCTGACGAAGGACGCGGCCGAGGACGTGTTCCGCACGCTCGCCACCGAGCCCCGCTCCGACCGGATCCACAACCCCGGCCTGGAGGAGGCGCGCGCCGATGTCATCGTCGGCGGGTGCTGCGCGCTGGTGGCCATCCTCCGGCGTCTGAGCCTCGACGAGATCCTCTGCAGCGAAGCCGACATCCTCGACGGCCTCGCCCTCTCCCTCCTCGCCTGAGCGAGGTCGAACCACCAACTACCGTGCGGGGCCGATGACCGAAGCGATCTGGACCCCTGACCCCGCGGCGGTGGCCGAGACCAACGTCGGGCGGTTCCAGGCGGCCCAGGGGATCGCCACGTTCGACGAGCTGCTGGCCCGCTCGATCGCGGAGCCGGCGTGGTTCTGGGGCGAGGTCGTCGAGTTCCTCGACATCCCGTTCTCGACGCCGTACGACCAGGTCCTCGACACGTCGAAGGGCGTGCCGTGGGCCACGTGGTTCACCGGTGGTCAGACCAACCTGGCGGCCATCTGCCTCGACCGGTGGGTGGCCGAGTCGCCCGACGCCGAGGCCGTGCGCTGGGAGGGCGAGGACGGCGAGGTCCGGGTGCTGACCTATGCCGAGCTCGACCGCCACGTCGATGCCCTCGCCGCGCTCCTGCGCGAGCGGGGGATCGGGGTCGGCGACGCGGTGGGCATCTACCTGCCCATGCTGGTGGAGACCGTCGTCGCCGCCCTCGCCGTCGCCAAGCTCGGCGCCATGTTCCTGCCCGTGTTCTCCGGGTACGGCGCCGAGGCCATCGCCGTGCGGCTCGAGGACGCGGCGGCCAAGGCGCTGCTGTGCGCCGACGGGTTCTGGCGCCGGGGCCAGCCGGTCCCGATGCTGGAGACGGCACGAGAGGCCATCGCCCGCGTCGACACCGTCGACACGCTCGTGGTCGTGCCCCGCCTCAACCCGGTCACCGAATCGGTCGACGACGGCGTGGCCACCCTCAGCTGGCCGGAGCCCACCGACGAGGTCGTCCCCACGGTGGCCGTGGACAGCGAGCACCCGCTGTTCATCGCCTACACCTCGGGCACCACCGGCAAGCCCAAGGGCTCGGTGCACGTCCACGGCGGGTTCACCGTGAAGATCGCCGAAGAGGTGGCGTTCCAGTTCGACTGCCGCCCCGGCGACCGCCTGTTCTGGTTCGCCGACTTCGGCTGGATCATGGGGCCCTGGGAGATCGTCGGCACCCTCGCCAACGGCGCCACCGTCTGCCTCTTCGAGGGGGCGCCCGACTTCCCCGAGACCGACCGCCTCTGGTCCTTCCTCGAGGACCACGCCGTCACCATCTTGGGCATCAGCCCCACGCTGGTGCGGGCGATGATGGCCCACGGCGACGAGCCCGTCGCGGCCCACGACCTCTCGGCGCTGCGCATCCTGGGGTCCACCGGGGAGCCCTGGAACGAGACGCCCTACCGGTGGTTCTCCGACGTCGTCGGGGGCGGTCGCTGCCCGGTCATCAACATCTCGGGCGGCACCGAGGTCGGGGCCTGCTTCCTCTCGCCGCACCCGGTGCAGCCGCTCACGCCGATGACGCTCGGCGGACCGGCACTCGGCATGGGCGTCGACGTGTTCGACGACCACGGCCGGCCGGTGCGCGGTGAGGTCGGCGAGCTGGTCTGCACCACGCCGTGGCCGGGCATGACCCGCGGCCTCTGGCAGGCGC
>CAZCVS010000255.1:0-5267 GCA_964501845.1 uncultured Iamiaceae bacterium | reverse complement strand
GGTCGATGCCCGGGCCCGACCCGAGGCCGCCGGGCTGCTGGGCTGCGGCGTGATGGCTGGCATCGGTGCCGCCATGTTCACCGGTGAGGTGGGGCCGGGCGATTCGGTCGCCGTCTTCGGCTGCGGCGGTGTCGGCGACGCGGCCATCATGGGCGCTCGCCTGGCCGGGGCGTCCAAGATCATCGCGGTGGACCTCGATGCCGCGAAGCTCGAGATCGCCAAGGAGTTCGGCGCCACCCACACCGTGCTGGCCTCCGAGGTCGACGCCGTCGACGCCGTGCAGGCGATCACCGATGGCAACGGCGCCGACGTGTGCATCGAGGCCGTCGGCCACCCGCAGGTGCTCGAGCAGGCCTTCTACGCCCGGGACCTGGCCGGCACCGTCGTGCAGGTCGGCGTGCCCGACCCCGAGATGCGCATCGAGCTGCCCATGATCGACTTCTTCGGCCGGGGTGGCCGCCTGAAGCCGTCGTGGTACGGCGATTGCCTGCCGAGCCGGGACTTCCCGATGCTCATCGACCTGTACCTCCAGGGCCGCCTCGACCTCGACCGGTTCGTGTCGGAGACGATCGCCCTCGATCAGGTCGAAGAGGCGTTCCACCGCATGGAGCGGGGTGAGGTCCTCCGTTCGGTGGTGGTCCTCGGCGACCGGGCGGTCAGCTGATGGCGGCCACGCGGGTGGAGCGCGTCGTCACCAGCGGGACCTTCTCGCTCGACGGTGAGGACTTCGACGTCGACAACAACATCTGGCTCATCGGCGACGACGCCGAGGTCCTGGTGGTCGACGCCGCCCACGAAGCGGCTCCGATCGTCGACGCGGTCGACGGGCGCCGGGTCGTCGCGGTCCTGTGCACCCACGGCCACAACGACCACATCAACGTGGCCGCCGAGGTCGCCGACGCGGTCGGCGCACCCATCTGGCTGCACCCCGACGACCGGATGCTGTGGGAGGTCGTGAACCCCGACCGCCCCGTCGATGCACCGCTCGCGGACGGCCAGGAGGTCGCGGTCGGCGGGTCCACCCTCCGGGTGCTCCACACGCCGGGCCACAGCCCTGGGGGCTGCTGCCTCCACGATGCCGAGGCTCAGGTCCTCTTCTCGGGCGACACCCTCTTCAACGGGGGACCGGGCGCCACGGGCCGCTCGTTCTCGAGCAAGCCCACGATCCTCCACAGCATCGCCAAGCGCCTGCTGACCCTCCCGCCCGACACCGTGGTCCACACCGGCCACGGCGACGACACCACCATCGGCGCCGAAGCCGACGGCGTCTCCGCCCAGCTCGCCCAGCTCGGGGAGTAGCCGGGGGCTCCGCACCAGCGCGTTGCGGGACCGCGTTCCGCTGCTCGGGCCGGACGTGCGACCAGGGTCTCATCCGAGTTGCCGTTCTCAACCCATGCTGGCCAGGGGGTACCGGCCCGGGTCGGTCGTGGGGAGTCGCATCGGTTCTTGTCGACGTTTGACAGCCTGAGTGTGTCGTTCATCGACAAGAACAGACCCGCGTCGGTTCTTGTCGTCGTTCGACAGCCTGAGCGTGCCGTTCAGCGACAAGAACGGCCCAACCTGGACAAGAACGCGCTTGGGGCGGTCGACGAGCCCCGCAGCTGTTGGGCGCGTGGTTGCGACAGCGGTCAGCGACCAGCCTGAAGCCGTCGACCCGAGGACGTGCCAGAACGCGCGAGGCGTTCTCTTGGTTCCGTGAGACTGAGCGAACTAGAGCGCTTGTTCGCGGGCCCAGCGGTAGTCGGCCTTGCCAGCAGGGGATCGGACCAGGGCATCGCGGTAGAGGAAGGCCTTGGGGAGCTTGTAGCGGGCGATGTGGGTGACGGCTTCGGCGAGGAGCTCGTCGTCGGTGACGGTGGCGCCTTCGGCCAGCTGGACGATGGCGACGACCTCGGAGCCCCACTGCTCGCTGGGCCGGCCGACGACGATCACGTCGTACACACCGGGGTGGTGGGCAATGGCCTGCTCGACCTCCTCGGCGAAGATCTTCTCGCCGCCCGAGTTGATGGTGACCGAGTCGCGGCCGAGCAGCTCGATGATCCCGTCCTCGCGCCAGATGGCCCGGTCGCCGGGGACGGCGAAGCGGGTGCCGTCGATGACCGGGAACGTGGCCGCGGTCTTGTCGGCATCGCCGAGGTAGCCGAGCGGCACGTGACCGCGCTGGGCCAACCAGCCGGTCTCAGGCGAACCGGGTGCCAGCTCCGCGGACAGGTCGGCGGCGACGACGGAGGTCTCCGGCCCGGGCTGGAAGGTGCCGGTGGCGGTGGCACCCTTCATGGAGGTGTGGCCCATCTGCGCACCGGTCTCGGAGGAGCCGACGGCATCGAGCACGATGGCGTGGGGCACATGCTCGAGGAAGCGGTCCTTGAGCGACGAGTTCATGGCCGCGCCGCCGCTGACGAGGGCGAGGAAGCCCGAGAGGTCGTAGGTGTGGGCATCGAGTTCGTCGACGAGGGGACGGGCCATGGCGTCACCCACGATCTGGAGGGTGAGGACCTTGTGCTCCTCCACGCTGCTCCACACGTCGGAGGGGATCAGCTTCTTGGTCTCACGGGGAAGCGCGACCGTGTTGCCGTTGGTGAAGGAGGTGAACGTGGCCCACTGGGCGGCGCCGTGCATCAGCGGCGCCGCGGACATCATCGCGATGCCGCCGTTCTTGGATACCTCGACGACGGTCTCGAGGTCGGGCATCGGGTCGGGCTGACCGAAGGGCCGGCCGCCCATGGCGCTGATGAAGATGTCGTGCTGGCGCCACAGCACACCCTTGGGCATGCCGGTCGTGCCGCCCGTGTAGAGGATGTACAGGTCATCGGGAGACCACTCGACGGCGGGCCGCTCGGGTGACGACGCGGCGAGGAGCGCTTCGTACTCGACGGCCCCCGGCAGGAGGTCGTTGCCGGAGTCGTCGGGCACCTGGACGAGCAGCTCGACGCAGTCGAGCTGGGGCAGGACCTCCGCCAGGATCGGGGCGAACGCGGCGTGGAACACGACCACCTTGGCCTGGGCGTTGTCCAGCAGGTACTGGAGCTCCGCGGCGATGTAGCGGTAGTTGACGTTGAACGGCGCGGCGCGGGCCTTGAACGAGCCGAGCATGGCCTCGATGTACTCGTTGCCGTTGTGGAGGTACAGCGCGACGTGGTCCTGGCCCGACTCGTGGCCGGCCAGCTCGTCGCGCTCCCGGTGGATGCCGATGCCCCGTTCGAGCAGGGCGTTGGCGAAGCGGCGGGTGCGGTCGGTGAGCTCCTGGTAGGTCCAGCGCCGATCTCCCCATGCGATGGCGAGGCGATCGGGGTTGGCCGCGGCGACGGCTTCGTGGACCTGGGCGAGGTTGAACGCCATCGAGGCTCCCTGGGGCTGGGTGGACGGGTCTGGCGAGGCTACCCGCGGCTGTGACGACGGTTCCTGCCCTCGGCGAGGCTGCCCGCGAACTACGCTCCAAGCGGTGGTCGGACGAGGGTACGGCCAGCGGTGGGAGGGAACGATGCGAGGTTCGAGGCGCCACCCGGGACGTCTTGGTGCTGGCGGGACGCTGCCATGAGGGTCTCGGAGCTGGCAGATGAGCTCGATGTCCCGGCCTCAGCGGTCCTCGACCAGTGCCAGCGCTTCGGCATCGATGCGGCCTGGGCGGGGGCCGAGCTCAGCGGTGCTGACGTCGTCGTGCTCCGCTCCGAGCTGGCCAGCGCCGCGCCGATCGACCTGACGCCGACGGACCCGGTCGACCCGCCGCCAGCGGCGCCCGCTGCTCCCGAGGTTCCCGCTGCTCCCGAGGTTCCCGCTGCTCCCGAGGTTCCCGAGGTTCCTGCTGCTCCCGAGGTTCCCGCGGGGGAGCCGGCCGCCACGGCGCCGGCGCCCCGAGCGGAGGCGCCCCCTCTCGCGGGCAACGGCCTGCCGCCCACCGCGGTGGGATCGATGCCCGATCTGATCGACGAGGTCACCCCCGAGGTCGAGCCCGACGACGCCGGTGCGACGCCGCGCTCGGCTGGCTTCGGCTTCGCCGGCCCCGGCGACGTGGGCGACCAGGTCCGGACGGTCCGTCACCGCGAGCCGCCGGAGAAGCGGCGCTTCGAGCGCTCGGCCCGCACCGCGGTGGTCGCGTTCATCGTGGGCGTCGTCGCCTACGCGGCCAGCAACTTCACGACCCTTCCTGCCGTCGTCGTTGTGCTGTGGCTGATCGCCGCCACCGCCTTCGTGGTGTGCGTGCTCGACGCGTTCCGCGGCCGCCGCCACGCCCAGATGCACCCCGACCGCACGCGCGGGGTGTGGCTCGCCACCACCGCACTCGTGCTGGGCATCGCCGGCATCGTCGGGCTCACCGCGTCGGTGATGACCGTGATGAGCGATGATCCGCAGGACGCACCCCTGGGCCTCGGCGATCTCGAGTCGGTCCAGGTGGCCCGGTGGGGCTACCTGCGCACGGGCCGGATCATGGACAACGGCTGGCGGCAGCCGGCGCGTCCCGCCGGATCGTGCTGGTCCAGCGATGACAACCGCCTTCCCCGCTCCGAGGGCCGCGTCGAGCTCAGCGAGGTGAACCGGCAGGTCTCCTGTTCGGACCAACACGAAGCGGAGGTCGCCATGGTCTTCGCCTTGAACCGGGACGCCGACTCGCCCTATCCCGGTGCCGAGGGGGTCCTGCTCGCGGCGCAGCGGTCGTGCGGGCCCATGGTCGAGCAGATCGTCGAGAAGACCGATGTCACGGTCGAGCTCGCGGTCGAGTACCCGACGGAGATCGGTTGGAGCGATGGTGACCACGACATCGCGTGCGTGCTCGTGACCTCGGGCAAGCGGGGCGCGCTCGTCAGCTGAGGCGATCGGTCAGCGGGGGTCGGTGGTCTGGCCCCCGAGGACCGTGGCGGCGGCCCACTCGAGATCGGCCTTGCCCGAGGGGCGGCGCAGGACTTCGTCGACGGTGACCACGCGTCGCGGGACCTTGAAGTCCGCCAGGTGGGCCCGGCAGTGGGCCTCGAGCGATTCCAGGTCCACCGAGCGGTCGGGCCGGTGGGCCACCACTGCAGCGACCCGTTCGCCGAACCGGTCGTCGGGCGTGCCGACCACCACGGCGTCGAACACGTCGGGGTGGGCCTTGAGCACGCGCTCGACCTCTTCGGGGAACACCTTCTCCCCGCCGGAGTTGATGGACGAGGCGCCTCGTCCGAGCAGGGTGATGGAACCGTCGGCCTCCACCCGCCCGAGGTCGCCGGGGATCGCCCAGCGCTGGCCGTGGAGGTCGACGAACGTCTCGGCGCTGCGCTCGGGGTCGCCGTGGT
>CAZCVS010000254.1:0-5301 GCA_964501845.1 uncultured Iamiaceae bacterium | reverse complement strand
TCCAGGTCGGTGCGGCCACCGAGGTGGAGCTCAAGGAGAAGAAGCACCGCATCGAAGATGCGCTCTCCGCGACCCGTGCGGCCATCGAAGAGGGCATCGTCCCCGGCGGTGGCACCACGCTCGTGCGGGCCCGCGCTGCGGTCGCCACGGCTCTCGAGGGCCTCGAGGGCGACGAGGCCACGGGCGCTCGCTCCGTGCACAACGCCCTCGACGCTCCCGCTCGCATGATCGCCCAGAACGCCGGCCTCGAAGGGGCCGTCGTCGTGCAGCAGATCGAGCGCGAGACCGGCTCCATCGGCCTCAACGCCGCCACCGGCGTGTTCGAGGACCTGCTCAAGGCCGGCGTCATCGATCCGGCCAAGGTCACCCGTGCGGCCCTGCAGAACGCGGCGTCCATCGCCGCCCTGCTGTTGACCACGGAGGCCATCGTCGCCGACAAGCCCGAGGAAGAGGGCGCTGCCGGCGGCGGGATGCCGGGCGGCATGCCCGGAGGCATGGGCGGAATGGGCGGCATGATGTGATCCGCGGGCGCCCAACGGGTGTCCCGGACCACTGAGTCCACCCGATCGCTCACCCGATCAGCGCGAAGGCCCGGCCGCAAGGCCGGGCCTTCGTCGTTCTTTGGCTCGCGGCGGATGTCCGGGACGGGACCGCGTTCCGGTGCTCGGGCGGGTTGTCCGCCCAGGGTCTCGTCCGGGTGGCCGTCGGAACCCATGCTGGCGAGGCCTCCGCGGCCAACCCTGGTCGTGAACGGTGCAGGGGTCGATCTTGTCCGGATCTGACACCATGAAGCTGTCGTTCTCGGACGAGAACGGTGCAGGGGTCGATCTTGTCCGGATCCGACACGCTGAGGCTGTCGTTCTTGGACAAGAACCGTGCGGTCCTGGTTGCACGACGGACTCAGTCTGCGGAGGCGATGCGCTCGGCTCGTTGGGGGGCGGCGAAGACGGGCTTCACGGCGACGTCGGGGTCGGTCCAGGCGGGGTGGTTGGCAGAGGGGAACTTGGCCTCGAGGTAGGCGAGGAGCACGTCGATGTACTCGTTGGTGAGCACCTGACGGCGCTCCTCGTCCTCGTTGCCATCGGCAGCCGCGGCGATCACGAGGTGGGCCAAGGTGACCGTCACCTCGGCCGTGCGGTCGCGCAGGTCCCTCGGGATGCCGGGAACCCGCAGCTCGATGAGCCCGCGGATGTGGCCCTCGAGCCCAGCGCGCATCCGGGCGCCGGCGGGGGAGCGGTTGCCCGGCACCATGGCCGAGACGAGCAGGGCGGGAAGCGCCTTCTGGCCGCGGGTCTCGACCACGAGCCGGGCCATCACCCGGTGCAGGAAGTCGCCGATGCGCTCCTCGGGCGGCAGATCGCTCAGCAGCTCCCGGTAGAGCGTGACCAGCCGGTCGAGGTACCGGTCGGCGAGAGCCTCGGCGAGCGCGGCCTTGTCGGGGAACCAGCGGTAGAGCGTGCCGACCGGGACCCCAGCGCGAGATGCCACCAGGTTGGTGGTGGCCGCGTCGTAGCCGACCTCCTCGAAGACCTCCTCGGCCACGTCGAGCAGCAGCTCGACACGGGCGGCGGAGCGCGCCTGCCGAGGAAGGTTGCGCAGGTGGCTGGTGGGTTCTTCCGCCACCGGGGTCCTCCTGCCCAGACGCTGACCGACACCACGACGGTACTCGGCCCCCATGCGCAGCGGTTCCGACCGATGGTCGGAACGCGCGCTTCGGTAGCATGGCGCCATGGACCGTCCGCCCTCAGATCCCGCCAAGCTCCTCGCCTCCTGGATGGAGTGGGAGAAGGGTGAGACCACCCCCGGCCGGGTGATGGCGGATCTCAAGACCGGTGGCCTGCGCGAGGTGCTCGAGCACCTCGTGGCCGAGCACACACCGGCTGGCTCCTGATCCAACGGTGAGCAGCGCGCCCGCAAGCGGCGGCTCCGTCGCCCCGCGCGGTGGCCCCCAGCGCATCCCCCGGCCCGCAGGCGTCCGTGCCGGCGACCCGCCGCCGTGGGCGGCGCTGGCCGACGATGGCCGCCGGGTCACCGTCGATGCGGTCCGAGCCCGCTTCGCCGCGCTCGGACCGGCCGAGCGCTCGCCCCGCGAAGGCCACGTCGACCGGGCCTCTGCGGTGCTGGCGGCCGTGTACGAGCACGCGGGCGAGACGTGGATCATCCTGACCCGCCGTTCGGCGGCCCTGCGGGTGCACAGCGGCGAGGTGTCGTTCCCCGGAGGCGGCCAAGACGCTGGCGAGGACCTGCGCGACACCGCCCGGCGCGAGGCCTGCGAGGAGATCGGCCTCGATCCGGCGCTCGTGGAGATCATCGGGGAGCTCGACCACCTCAGCACCATCACGTCGAACTCGTTCATCGTGCCCTTCGTCGCCGTGCTCTCGGCCCGGCCGGTGCTCCACGCCAGCCCGGCCGAGGTGGAGGCGGTCCTCACCGTCTCGCTGGCCGAGCTGCTCGATCCGGCGATCTTCCGCGAGGAGCGGTGGGACATCTTCGGCACCGACCGGCCGATGTGGTTCTTCGAGCTCGAGGGCGACACCGTCTGGGGAGCGACCGCGGCCATGCTGCGTCAGTTCCTCGGCTTCGTCACCGGCACGGTCGAGCGCGGCGACATGGGCCACATCTGACCGATCGACGGTCCGTGTGCCGCTCGCAGGCCGTCCGATGTTCCCGCGGCCTCGGATCGATCCGCCGGTAGCCTCCAACCGTGACCGTGCTCCCGATGCGCCGTTCGGTGTCGGGGTGAGCCACGCCGGTCGCCTCCTGGTGGCCACGCCGCTCATCGCCGACCCCACGTTCGAGCGCACGGTCGTGCTGCTGCTGGCCCACGGGCCCGATGGCGCGTTCGGGTTGGTGCTCAACCGGCCCAGCGACACGTCGGTGGATGCCGTCGCTCCCGATTGGTCCGGTCGCGCCGCGGCTCCCGGGGTGCTGTTCCTGGGTGGCCCGGTCGGGCGCGACTCGCTGGTCGCGCTGGGGCGGTCGGCGGCCATCGGCGCCCACACCGAGGCCCGCATCATCGGTGACTGCGCCGCGGTCGACCTCGATGCCCCGCCCGAGCACGGCGGTCCTCCGTGGGAGCACGTCCGCCTGTTCGCCGGCTCGGCCGGGTGGGCGCCGCGCCAGCTCGAAGACGAGCTGGCCGAGGGTGCATGGTGGCTGGTCGACGCCGACCCGGCTGACGTCCTCACCTCCGACCCAGCGCACCAGTGGTCCGCCGTGCTGCGGCGCCAGCACGGCGAGGTCGCCTGGTTCGCCAACCACCCCGAGGACCCGTCGGCCAACTGAGCAGGCGAGCGGGCTGGGCGGAGTCCCGTCGCAGAGCGCACGGGCGGGGGTAGCGTTCGGCCATGGCCTCCATCTCGTTCGAAGGTGAGACCCACGGCGAGCTCGTGGTGAAGGTGCGGCGCTGGCTGGCGTCGGTCGAGGGGGAGGAGGAGGGCAACCTCACGACCCACGAGGCCATCCACCAAGGGGCGGAGCTGACCAAGGAGGCCCTGCGCATCATCGCGTCCTCGGCGCCGGAGCCGGTGGCTCAGAGCGAGATCGTGAAGGCGCTGACCAACGCCGGCTACAAGGCGACCGACCTCACCAAGCAGGCCGTCGTCGACGGGCTCGACTCGGTCGAGGAGGCGACGGGCGGCAGCGTCGTGAAGCTCGCCCGCGATGCGTCGAAGACCGCGGTGTACCAGATGAACACCACGGTGGCGCGAGCCATCTTGAAGTCCATCCGACGCTGACCGGAGCGGGCGGGGGTCCACCGGCGAGCTTCCCGGCGGGGTCCTGCGCCCGATAGCCTGCGGCAACGAACCCGCCGCTACCGGGAGCCCCCATGGCCCAATCGCCGTCTGACCGATTTGCCACCGAAGGGCTGACCTTCGACGACGTGCTCCTGGTGCCGGCGGCCAGCGACGTGTTGCCCAACGAGGTCTCCACCGCGTCGCTGGTGACGCCCGGCATCGAGATCCAGGTGCCGATCCTCTCGGCGGCCATGGACACGGTGACCGAGGCCAGCCTCGCCATCGCCATGGCCCGCGCCGGCGGGCTCGGCATCGTGCACCGCAACCTGTCGGTGGCCGACCAGGCCGGCGAGGTCGACAAGGTGAAGCGGTCGGAGTCCGGGATGATCGTCGACCCGGTCACCCTCGGCCCCGATGCCCTCGTCGCCGACGCGCTGGACCTCATGGCGCGCTTCAAGATCTCCGGTGTCCCCATCACCGACGACGACGGCCGCCTCGTGGGCATCTTGACCAACCGCGACCTGCGGTTCCACGAGGACGTCAACGAGCGCATCGGCGCCGTCATGACCAGCGAGGGACTGGTCACCGCGCCCCAGGGCACCACCCTGGAGGAGGCGCAGGCCATCCTCGGTCGGCACCGCATCGAGAAGCTGCCGGTGGTCGACGGCGAGGGCCGGCTGTCGGGGCTCATCACCGTCAAGGACATCCAGAAGCGGATCCAGTACCCCGACTCCACCAAGGACGACCAGGGCCGCCTGCGCTGCGGTGCCGCGGTGGGAACCGGTCCGGATGCCTTCGAGCGGGCGCTCGCCCTCATCGACGCCGGCGTGGACCTGCTCGTCGTCGACACCGCCCACGGGCACTCGGCCGGCGTCATCAACCTGGTCGCCAAGATCGTGGAGGAGTTCCCGGTCCCGATCGTGGCCGGCAACGTCGCCACCTACGACGGTGCCAAGGCCCTGCTCGACGCCGGTGCGTCGGCCATCAAGGTGGGCGTCGGGCCCGGGTCGATCTGCACCACGCGGGTCGTAGCGGGCGTGGGCGTGCCGCAGCTGACCGCCATCGACGACGCCGCCCGGGCCGCGTCGGACTACGACGCCTGTGTGATCGCCGACGGTGGCATCCAGTTCTCGGGCGACATCGCCAAGGCGCTCGCGGCCGGCGCTGACACCGTGATGCTGGGCAGCCTGCTGGCCGGCGTCGACGAGAGCCCCGGCGACGTCGTGCTCTACCAGGGGGAGCGCTTCAAGGAGTACCGGGGCATGGGGTCCATGGGCGCCATGAAGACCCGGTCGTACTCCAAGGACCGCTACTTCCAGGGCGACGTGATCGACGCCGAGAAGCTCGTGCCCGAGGGCATCGAGGGCCGGGTCGCCTACAAGGGACCGGTGCGGCGCATCATCTTCCAGCTCGTCGGCGGGCTCCGCCAGGCCATGGGCTACTGCGGTGCCGGCACCATCGAGGAGCTCCAAGCCGCCACGTTCGTGCGCATCACCGGGGCCGGCCTGCGCGAGAGCCACCCCCACGACATCACCATCACCGCCGAGGCGCCCAACTACTGGGG
>CAZCVS010000253.1:0-5320 GCA_964501845.1 uncultured Iamiaceae bacterium | reverse complement strand
ACCTCGGCCCGAAGCACTGCCGCCTCTACGTCCGGCCCGACGACGAGCTGCGGGTCCGCTCAGAACTGGCGTTGGCCGGCTTCCTCTGACATTCCCGCGCCCGTCGTCGTACCAGGCGCGCCGACGCGGCCGCCCTCGGCGGCCTGATCAGGATCGGTGCGGTCTGCCCCGTGCTCCTGGCCGGGGCAGAGGGTGCCGGGCGTCTGGCTCGGCGATTCAGACGGCGTCGGGGCCGGCGCGGGTGGGGTCGGTGGGGGCGTCGCCCTGCGGTCCGGCAGGGTCGGGTGGGGCGGACCCGTGGCGTTGTCCGGTGACGGTCGGGGGTGGCGGGTCGCCGTCTTCCTCGGTGTCCGGAGGGTCCGTGTCGGGTGGGTCGGCTTCGCAGAGGTGGAAGCCCCAGCGGTCGAGTCGCTCACCGGTAGGCGGGATGTAGGTGTGGGTTCCGGTGCCGGCGGCTCGGGCGGTGTCGATGACATGTTGGGCGGCGGTCTGACCGGCTCCGCGGCGGGTGGGAGTGATGGGCTGGCCGACGGGCTCGACGGGGTGGCCCCAGCCGTCGGTGAACACGACGCCGGGCTCGGAGTGACGTGGGAGATCCGCGTTGCCGGCGATGCCGAGGGTGCCGCGGTGGTGGCAGCGGTGGTGGTGGGCGCAGAGGGCGATGAGGTTCCACGTTTCGGTGGGTCCGCCGTCTTCCCAGTGCCAGATGTGGTGGACCTCCAGTCCGGTGGTGCGGCCGCAGCCCGGGACCGAGCAGCCGTGGTCGCGGTGTTCGATGGCGCGGCGCAGCTTGCGGTTGATGGTCCGAGTGGTGCGCCCGCAGCCCAGCGGGGTGGTGCCGTCGTGAACGAGGGCTTGGAGACGGGAGTCGCAGAGGATGTGGCGGCGCTCCCCGTCGGGGATCGGGATGCCGAGGTGGGTCATGAGCTCGACGGTGCCCTCGGCGCCCGCTTCGAGGTGCACCACGACCAGGTACCGCTCAGTGCCGGGCCGGGCTGCTTCGCCGGCCTGGAGGGCGGTCTCGGCGAGGGCGATGAGCGCGTCGGTGGCGTAGACCGGCTGCGGGCCGCAGCCGTCGGGAGCATCGGCCTTCGCCTGGCGCTTGAGGTCCTCGTGCATGGCCTTGAGGGCCTGGTCGACGATCGCGCCCTTCGCCACGTCGGGCAGGTGCAGGTGCAGGTGCAGGTGGTAGCCGGACTCGTCGGTACGGGTCGACACCGACCCGTGCGCTTCGACGTCCGCATCGGAGCCGGGCTGCGGCTTCTCGGGCCGGCGGTCGCGGTAGTGCGGCAGGGCCTGGCGCAGCTGGCGCACGGTGCAGAACCGGGCCACGTTCGCCGCCGACTCGTCGTAGCGGCCCGGGACGTTGCGGGCGATCACCGCCGCCTGATCCACCGTCAGCTCCCCCGCGTTCAGCGCGGCGATCGTGTGCGGCAGCTCACCAGCGCGCTTCGCGATCTTCACGATCGAACTGGCGCGCTCGGGAGAGATGCCGGCCCGCCACGCCAGCCACGCCTTGTCTGGCAGGTTCGTCCCGCCCGACAAGCCCATCTCGATGGCCTGTGCGGTGAGGGAGACGAGGCGGGCCTCCGCCAGGTTGATGATCCCCTGGGTCTCAGCGATCTCATCGCACAGACCCGCATACCCAGCGCCCGCCGCATCGCCGGCCGAGACCGGGTCGGGTGAGCGAGGCGGGGTCATGCACTCAGACTACATCGAACATCACAATGAAACAAACACCTGTTCGCAAAGCTCAATGGTTTCTGACAATTGCTGATGCATTTCTGATCGACGACATCAATACCGGACATTGGCCGAGCAGACCGACCCGTGACCCCCTCTGGCAAGCATGGTTTCAACGGCGACCCGGACGCGACCGTGGTCGGACGATCCGCCCGAGCACCAGAACGCGGTCCCGGACGGAGAGCGGTCCCGGCTGAGAGCAACGGCCGCCGGGTAGAACGGCAGCGTGCTGTTCGCCGAGATCGTCGCCACCTCCGCGGCCGTCACCGAGGCGCCGGGCCGCAACGCCAAGCGGGATGCGCTGGCCGACCTGCTGGCCCGGCTCGACCCGGAGGAGATCGAGCCGGCGCTCGGGTTCCTGGTCGGGGAGCCGCGGCAAGGCCGCATCGGCGTGGGCTGGCGGACCATCGCCAGCGCCGAGCAGCCGCCCGCGCCAGAGCCGTCGGTGACCATCTCCGAAGTGGACGAGCTGCTGACCGAGCTGGCCCGCACCTCAGGGAGCGGATCAGCTGGACGCAAGCAGGCGCTGCTCGGCGGCCTCCTCGCCCGGGCCACGGCGGACGAGTCCGCCTTCTTGTTCCAGCTCCTCGGCGGTGGGTTGCGCCAGGGCGCCCTCGCCGGGGTGATGACCGATGCGGTGGCGAAGGCGGCCGGGATCCCCGCCACGGTCGTGCGGCGGGCGATCATGCTCGGCGGGCGGCTCGACGCCGTCGCCCGCATCGCGCTCACGCAGGACCGGGCCGCCGTCGAGGCCGTGGCGCTCGAGGTCGGCCGTCCGCTCCAGCCGATGCTGGCGTCCACGTCGGCGTCGGTCACCGAGGCGCTGGCCGACCTGGGCGAAGCCGCGGTGGAGTGGAAGCTCGACGGCATCCGCATTCAGGTGCACCGCGACGGCGGCGACGTCACCGTCTACACCCGCAACCTCAACGACATCACCGATCGGTCACCCGACGTGATCGAGGTCGTCCGGTCGATGCCTGCCGACCGGCTCGTGCTCGACGGCGAGGTGCTCGTGGTGGACCCGCAGACCGATCGACCGGTGGCCTTCCAGGATTCGGCCAGCGACCTCCGCTCCGACGGCGGCCGCGGCGGCGTGATCCGGCCCGCGTTCTTCGACGTGCTCCACATCGACGGGCGCGACCTCATCGACGAGCCGCTCGCCGTGCGCCGAGCCGCGCTGACCGAGGTGGCCGGCCAGTGGGCCATCCCCGGCGCGATCACCGCAGATCGCGGTGCCGGAGAGGCGGTGCTGGCCGACGCGCTCGCGGCCGGGCACGAGGGTGTCGTCATCAAGGGCACAGGGTCGCCGTACGAGGCCGGGAGACGGGGCAAGGCCTGGCGCAAGGTCAAGCCCGTCCACACGCTGGACCTCGTGGTGCTGGCGGTCGAGTGGGGCCACGGGCGACGCACCGGCTGGCTGTCGAACCTGCACCTCGGGGCCCGAGCGGTCGACGGTGCCCCACCCGACGGACCGGACGGGTTCGTGATGGTCGGCAAGACCTTCAAGGGGCTCACCGATGACCTGCTGCGCTGGCAGACCGAGCGGTTCCTCGCCCTGGCCAAGCGCGAGGAGCCGTGGGGTGGCCCGCAGACCGGTGTGGTGTGGGTCCGGCCCGAGCAGGTGGTGGAGGTCGCCCTCGACGGCGTGCAGCGGTCCACGCGCTATCCCGGCGGCGTCGCCCTCCGCTTCGCCCGCGTGGTGCGCTACCGAGACGACAAGCCGCCCGCTGAGGCCGACCCGATCACCACGGTCCAGGCGATGCTCGCGACCTGAGCCGGCGGTCGGCCCGCCGACGAGCGCCGGTATCGTCGCAGCCGTGCCCGACGTGACCGATCCCATCCCTCCCGGGCCCACCGAGGTCCGGATCGCCTTCTGGAACACCTGGCTGCTCGCGCCGCGGCTGTGGCCCACCGGCCCGCGGCTGCCGGGCCTCAAGGGCTGGTTCGCCCCCGATGTCGAAGCCCGGGCTCCTCTCGTCGCCAAGGCCGTGGCCGGCCGCTTCGACGTGGTCGCCCTGAGCGAGTGCTTCGAACGCTCCGAGCAGGACGCCGTGGCGAGTGCCTGGCCCGAGGCCACGCTGGTCGCCGGCCCGCAGCGCCACGGCCGGCGCGTCCAGGGCAGCGGGCTCGCCACCCTGGTGGGCCCCGGCGCGACCGTGGTCCGCAGCGCCCAACACGCCTACCGATCGGGTGGCGACCTGCGGGACTCGGACACCTTCGCCACCAAGGGCGCCATCTTCACCGCCGTCCGCGTCGCCGACCACCTCCCTCCGGTCGAGGTCGTGTCGACCCACCTCCTCGCCGGCGGCGACCTGTTCCCCATCCCAGGAGCCGCCGATGCCGAGCGCCACCACGCGGCCCGGATGCGCCAGGTGGACGAGCTGGTCGGCTTCGTCGAGCAGCACCACGACCCGGCCAGCCCCCTGCTGGTGATAGGTGACTTCAACGTCCAGGCGCACGACGCCGACCCGACCCTGCCCGAGCCGCAGGCGCGCTACCGGGACCTGGCCGAGCGCCTCGCCCGGATCGGCCTGGTCGACGTCTGGGCCGGGCACGGCATCGGACCGGGCCACACCTGCACGTTCGAGACCGCCGACGACCTTCCACCCGACGCCGACGAGCCCGACCAGGTGACCGACAACCCCGACGCCTCGGCCGCCACCGCGCCCGGCGAGCGCATCGACTACCTCTGGCTGGCGACCCCCGCCCACCTCACGGTCGAAGTCGACCGACCTCGCCGATGGTCGTTCACGGGCCGGGGCGTGCAGGGCGGACCGGCCGGCTCGCTGTCGGACCACCTCGCCCTCTCTGTCACGCTGCGGCTCACGGCCTGGGCGTGACACCATCGACACCGTGACCGCCGTACCCGACCGTCCGCTCGTCCCGCTCCCCGCCCAGCCCGACGGGGTCCCGTGGCCGACCGAGGCGTGGACCCGGGGCGACGCCGCCGACCTCGGCGCCGACACCGCCCGCCTCGACGCCCTGCTCGACGAGCTCGTGTCGGGCGAGGACCACCCGCGCCTCGGCCTCACCCACGCGGCCGCGGTGGTCGCAGGCGGGCGGCTCGTGGCCGAGCGCTACGGCCGCCGGGTCGTCCAGGACCTCCGGGCTATGGGCGACGATCCGCCCCTCGAGGCCGTCGACGCGGATACCGAGCTGCTCAGCTGGTCGATGGCCAAGACCATCACCAACCTGGCCACCGGGGTCGCCGTCGGCGACGGGACGTTCACGGTCGACGACCGCGTCGACGACCCCCGCTGGCGCGAGCCTGGCGACGAGCGGGCCGCCATCACCTGGTCGAACCTCCTCACCATGCGGGTCGGTCTCGCCTGGACCGAGGAGTACTACGAGCTCGACGCCGACGCCCTGCCCGACGTGGTGCGGATGCTCTACGGCGAGGGAGCCGAGGACATGGCGGCGTTCGCCGCCGGCTTCCCGCTCGACCGGGAGCCCGGCACGCCCGCGGCCTACACGTACTCCTCGGGGACCACGAACATCATCGCCGGCAACCTCGCCCGGGTGCTCGGCCTCGACCAGGCGGGGATGGACCGGTTCCTGCACGAGCGGATCTTCGACC
>CAZCVS010000252.1:0-5324 GCA_964501845.1 uncultured Iamiaceae bacterium | reverse complement strand
TGACGCCCTTGTTGCGGTACTCCTGCTCGCCCGGCACACCCATGTTGCGCCAGCGGGCGCCGGTGGACAGGACGACCGAGCGGGACCGGACCGACGCGCCGCTGGCCAGCTCGACCGTGACGTAGCCGCCTTCGTCGGACGCGGGCACGATCTTCGTGGCCCGTTGCAGGTTCATGATGTCGACGTCGTACTCCTTGACGTGCTGTTCGAGCGCTGTGGCGAGCTTGGGTCCCTCGGTGTAGGGCACCGAGATGAAGTTCTCGATGGCCATGGTGTCGAGCACCTGGCCGCCGAAGCGCTCGGCGACCACGCCGGTGGAGATCCCCTTGCGCGCCGCGTACACCGCGGCTGCCGCGCCGGCGGGACCGCCACCGACGACGAGGACCTCGAAGGGGTCCTTCTCGGCGATCTTGGCCGCTTCGCGTCGCTCGGCGCCGGAGTCGACCTTGGCCACGATCTGCTCGAGGGTCATGCGGCCCTGGTCGAACAGCTCACCGTTGAGGAACACCGTCGGCACGGCCATGACCTGGCGTTCGTCGACCTCGTCCTGGAACAGGGCACCGTCGATCGCCGTGTGGGTCACGTTGGCGTTGAGCACCGACATGAGGTTGAGCGACTGCACCACGTCGGGGCAGTTCTGGCAGGTGATGGAGTAGAAGGTCTCGAAGTGGTACTCGCCCTCGAGGTCCTCGACCTGCTCGATGAGCTCGGCATCCGCGGTGGAGGGGTGCCCGCCGACCTGGAGCAGGGCGAGGATGAACGAGGTGAGCTCGTGGCCCAGCGGGATGCCGGCGAAGCGCACCGACACGTCGGTGCCCACCCGGTTGATCGCGAACGACGGGCGACGATCGCTGTCGTCGCTCTGGACGACGGTGACCCGGTCGGACTGGGCGGCGATCTGGGTGAGGAACTCGAGCATCTCCGCGGCCTTGGGGCTGCCGTCGAGCGAGGCGGCGAGCTCGACGGGTCGGGTGACCTTCTCGAGGTGTGTCTTGACCTGGGCGATGAGCGATGCGTCGAGCATGGAATCGAGACCTCCGGAGAGATGGCCCGTCGACGATGACGGGGCGCGGCGGGAGAGAGAGGTTGGACGATGGAGTTGGTACGGATCGCGAATCCGTCTCCGCCGATGGAGCACGGGGGGTGCTCCGTTGGTGTGGCCGCGGCGGGACCGGGCGACGTTGCCCGGTCCCGCGTGCGGCACCGTTCAGGTAGCGGTCATCTGGAGATGTGCCGGTGACCTGAGCCAGGTGATCTGAGCCTTCGAGGCTCGATCAGATCTTGCCCACGAGGTCGAGGCCCGGCGTCAGGGTGTCGGCGCCCTCTTCCCACTTGGCGGGGCAGACCTCGCCCGGGTGCTCCCGGACGTAGATGGCGGCCTTGACCTTGCGGACGAGCTCCTCGGCGTTGCGGCCGACGCCCTCGGCGGTGACCTCGAGGACCTGGATGACGCCGTCGGGGTCGATGACGAAGGTGCCGCGATCGGCGAGGCCCTGGCCGGGGCGGAGGACCTCGAAGTTCTCGCTGATCGCCGTGGTCGGGTCACCGATCATGGCGTAGGTGATCTTGCCGATCGTGTCGGACGTGTCGTGCCACGCCTTGTGGGTGAAGTGGGTGTCGGTCGACACGCTGTACACCTCGACGCCCAGGCCCTGGAGCTCGGCGTACTTGTCGGCGAGGTCGCCCAGCTCGGTGGGGCAGACGAAGGTGAAGTCGGCCGGGTAGAAGAACACGACCGACCACTTGCCCTTGAGGTCGGCGTCGGAGACGTCGACGAACTCGCCCTTGTGGAAGGCGGTGGTGGCGAAGGGCTTGATCTCGGTGTTGACGAGCGACATTGGGTGGGAACCTCTCGGGTCGGTGGTTGCTTGAATAATAGGCACTCTATATGAAACCTCCCGCTCTCAATCATCTGAGCCTATTGATTCTGCCAATGCCTCCGATAGCCAACGTCGATCGAAACCGCAGGTCAGACAGAAGACAGGACGATCGAGCGGCCCGGGGCTGCCACCGCACCGGACGACGAGGACGCCACCGCCTGACCGCGGTCCTACGGGGCGAGCCCCAGCTCGCGGGTCACGACCGGTTCCAGGATCAGCCACGGGTGGCTGCCCGGACGGCTGCCGGCGGCGTGCCATCCCGCCAGCTCCACGAGGATCCGCAGGGCGTGGACCTTGCGGTGCCACGCCAGCTCCTCGTCGGTCACCTGGTCGGCGGGCGCCGCGAGCGCCCGGTAGGTGCGGCGGAAGCGGCGGGCCATGAGCCGGGCCGCCGGGCGCATGGCGAGAGCTCCGGCCCGGGGCAGCTCGAGGGGCGGGTTGGACAGCATCAGGTCGGTGAAGGCGAGCGTGAACCCGGGGTGGGCGACCCGCGCCACCGTCCAGTCGATGAGGACCGGCCCGTCCGCGGTGATGAGCACGTTGAACGGGTGCAGGTCACCGTGGCTGATGACCCGGCGCGTGCTCGCCGGCTCGGTCGCCACCAGCCGCTCCCCTGCCGCCGCGAGGTCGGGACGGTCGGCGACGGCCGCTGACCAGATCTGCTGCTCGACGAACCCCCGGGTGGTGGTCGGGATGTCGCCGTCGAGGCCCTCCAGCTCCACCGCCAGCGAACGGGGGTCGAGCGCGTGCAGTGACGCGGCCAGACCCGCGAGCTGGTCGGGCAGGTGCCGCAGCAGCGCCGGGATCTGGGTCGCGAACCGCTTCGGATCGAGTCCGGCGAGGGGTGGGTGGCCGTCGACGAGGTCCATCACCAGCAGCGACCGACCGAGCGGCGAGGTCTCGTCCGCCACCAGCCGGACCTTCGGCGTCGGAAACCCCTGGGCCGCGACCTCACGCTGGATGGCGGCTTCCCAGGCGCCGTTCGCCGGGTTGGGGACGATGCGGGCCACCAGGTCGCCGGCCAGCTCGGGCGGCGGATCGGCGAGGGCGAACCGGACCATCTCGGCGTAGTAGCCGCCTCGCAGCGGCACCGGCGGTGCCGCGAACTCAAGGGCCCGGTGCCCGGAGGCCTCCCGCAGCGTGGCGAGCAGCCCGGCGGCGAGGTCCGGCGCCACCAGCTCGCTGTCGCTCACGGCGCCACCGTACCGGTGGCCGCCGACGGCGGCTCAGACCTCGGCCATCACCGATTCGAGCAGCGACCGGCAGGCCTCGGCGCAACGCCGGCAGGCCAGGGCACAGCCGCGGCAGTGCTCGTGGTGGTCGGCGTGGAGCTCGCACTCCTCCGCGCAGCGCTCGCACGCCTCGATGCACGCCACTAGCAGGCTGCTGAACGTGGACGTGTCACCGGCCGTCTGCCGGGCCACGATGCGCGCCGCCGACGAGCAGAGGTCGGCACAGTCGAGGTCCAGGCGGATGCAGCGCCGCAGCTCGGCGACCGTGTCCTCCGCCAGGCAGGCGTCGGCGCACGAGGCGCAGTACTCGGCGCAGACCGACAGCGCCTCGGCGGCATCGCTGCGCGCCTCCGTGTCCTCTCCGGCATAGGGGTGGGTGGCGAGCATGGTCCGCATCGGAGCCTCCAACGTCGTCGTCGCGGGCCAGTACCCGCCCGGCGCCGCCATCACACGCGCCCACGTCGCACGGCCTGCCGGGAGCGGCTACCAGGTGGCGAGGTCGCCGATCGCGGCCGCGATGTCGCCGACCTGCGGGAGGATGGCTCGCTCCAGGGTGGGCTCGTAGCCGACGGGGGTGTCGGCTGCTCCGATGCGCCGGACGGGCGCGTCGAGGTCGGCGAAGCAGTGCTCCCCGACCCATGCGGCCACCTCGCCGCCGAAACCCGCCGTGAGCGTGTCCTCGTGGACGACCAGCACCCGGCTGGTGCGGCCCGCGCTCTGAGCCACCAGCTCCCGGTCCCACGGCAGGATCGTGCGCAGGTCGATCACCTCGGCCTCGATCCCCTCCCGCTCGGCCAGCTGCTCCGCGGCCTCGACCGACTTGGCCACGGTGGCACCCCAGGTCACGACGGTGACGTCATCGCCCGGCCGGCGCACGTCGCCGATGCCGAAGGGCAGGACCCAGTCCTCGGGCGGGAACGGGTCGATGGTGCTGGGCTGGCGCAGCAGGTGCTTGTGCTCCAAGAAGAGCACCGGGTCCTCGCAGCGGAACGCGTACCGCAGCAGCCCGGCGGCGTCGCGGGCGCGGCTGGGCATGGCGATGGTCAGGCCGGGGATGTGGGCGAAGATCGACTCGCCGCACTGGCTGTGCCAGATGCTCCCTCCGGTGAGGTAGCCGCCGATCGGGACCCGCACGACCATCGGGCAGGTGAACGCGCCGTTGGAGCGCCAGCGGATGGTCGCCGCCTCGCTTCGCAGCTGGGTCATGGCCGGCCAGATGTAATCGAAGAACTGGATCTCCGGCGACGGTCGCAGCCCCCGGAGGCCCTGGCCGACGGCACGCCCGATGATGTTGGCCTCCGACAGCGGCGTGTTGAAGCAGCGGGCCTGGCCGAACTCGCGCTGGAGCCCGTGCGTGGTCCCGAACACGCCGCCCTTGCCCTCGACGCCGGCCAGCACCTGCTCGCGGGCGTCGGCCACGTCCTCGCCGAAGACCCGGATGCGCTCGTCGGCCGCCATCACCTCGTGGAGCGTGCGCTTGATGGCCTCGCCGAGCGGGACCTCGTCGGCTCCATCGGCTTGATCACCGGCGACCGCCGGGGGCGGGCCCGGATCGGGCAGGTCCGGGAGCGCGGTGAGCTGGTCGAGGATCGTGGCCGGATCGGGTCGAGGCGCGGCGAGGGCGGCGGCCGCGGCGTCGGCCACCTCTTGGCGCGCTTCGTCGCGCAGGTCGTCGACCTCGGCTTCGGTCAGCACCCCGCCCTGCACGAGGTCGCGGGCGAAGCGGTCGAGCGGGTCGTTGCGGGCCTCTTCGGCCAGCTCCTCGACCGACCGGTACTTGCTCTGGGTGTCCGCAGCTGAGTGCGAGTACGGACGCACGACGTCGGCGTGGATCAGCGCGGGGCCGACACCGGCGCGGATCTGGGCGATGACCGCCGCCGCGGCGTCCCGCACCGCGAAGTAGTCGGTGCCGTCGAGGTGGTGGACCTCCAGCCCCCGGAACCCCCGCACCAGCTCGTGGATCGGGGCGGGGTGCTGGTCGGTGACGGGCACCGATATGGCGAAACCGTTGTCTGGCACGACGTAGAGCACCGGCAGGTGGAGGTTGCACGCCGTGTTGAGGCTCTCCCAGAACTCACCCTCGCTGCACGCGCCCTCGCCGAGGCTGACGTAGGTGAGCTCGTCGCCCTCGGCGTTCGACGCGCCCCCATCGGTCGTGAGGTGGGGGCGGCGCACCAGGTACCGGCCGGCCTCGGCGCAGCCCACCGCCGGG
>CAZCVS010000251.1:0-5324 GCA_964501845.1 uncultured Iamiaceae bacterium | reverse complement strand
AGGACGTGGCCTTCACCGAGATCCTGCGCCCGCTCGTCCAGATGGTCGCGGCGGCAGTGTCATCGCCCGACCGCCAGATCGACTTCGAGGTGCGCGGCGAGGCCGGCACGCTGCCCGCCGAGGTGGCCACCCCGATGGCCGTCGTGCTGACCGAACTGCTCCAGAACACCGCCGACCACGCGTTCCCCGACGAAGCGCCCGACGACGCCCGCTACCGCGTCGTGATCGAACTGGCGGAGGGCGCCGACGAGTTCGTGATCCGCGTCGTCGACAACGGCGTGGGCGTGCCCCCGGACTTCAGCGTCGAGAAGGCCACCGGGCTCGGACTGTCGATCGTGCGGGCCCTCGTGACCTCGGACCTGCGCGGCACCATCGACATCTTCGGCCCGCCCGACGGGTCCCCGGGGACGATCGTCGAACTGCACGTCCCGACCGACGTGCCGACCGCCGGCTAGTTGGAGCTCCCCGAAACGCGACGATGCCGGCCTCGAGGCCGGCATCGGGTGTGATCGTTGTTTCGTCAGCCGCGGCCAACGCTCGTTCGGGTCAGGCGGTGCGGCGCTGACGAGCGGCGTACTGCTTGCGCAGCTTGCGGCGCTCCTCCTCGGAGGTGCCGCCCCAGATGCCGGAGTCCTGGTTGGTGGCGAGGGCGAACTCGAGACAGTCGCGCTGGGCGTCGCACTGGCGACAGACGGCCTTGGCGTTCTCGATCTGCTCGATGGCGGGGCCGGTGGTGCCCACCGGGAAGAACAGGTCGGGATCGGTGTCACGGCAGGCAGCCGTACGGCGCCATTCGTCCGATGCGATGGTGAGCGAGAGCAGGTGCGCAGAACTCAAAGCCACGGGTGCCTCCAGACACGGGTCGTCACGACGAGTTCGTGACTTGGTTCACATACCGTTCCGCTCTGCCGGGGGAGAGATGCGGGTCGGTTGGGCCGGTTCAAACCGTAGTGGTGGATGCTGCCTCCTGCAAGCACTTTTTCGCACAATTTTTACATGGAGGTCACCTTCGTCTAAAAGGCCGTCCATCTTGGTGGTCGCTGGTCAACGGCCATGCTCCTGACCTGGGGATTCGCGTGGCACCCATCGGGTACAACGACCCCGCGGATCGCTCGTTGCGATGTCACGTGACCGACATCACGCGGTGAAGCGCCGCCGCAGGCGGTCATGGCGGTGCGCGAACACGCGGGCGAGGAAGGGCGCGGTGAGCCCGGCCGCGAGCCGCAGCCGGGGCTCCACCCTCAGCTGATCGACGACGGTGGTCGCGGTGCCACCGGCAGCGGTCGACAGCGTCCGCTCGTGGCGCCATCGCCGCTGCAGCCACGTCGTCGACTCCTCGACGAAGCCCGTGCCCGGAGTGACCGACTCCAAGCCGAGCAGGTGGCGGTCGAACGGGAGGACGCCGCCCGCGAGCAGCCAGCACGGCGCCCGCTCGCCCGGCCGGTACGACTCGAGTGTGCGACCCCGCAGTCGCCGGGGCTCGCGCATGCGGCAGTACGGCATCAGCTCGGCGTTGACGCCGGCGAAGGTGGAGACCACCGCCCACACCTCGGCGACCGGTGCCGTGACCGTGGACTCGATCCGCAGCCGGATCGCGCCCATGTCGTGGGACACGTCGACCGTCGGGTGTTCGCTGTCGACCTCGGTCATGTACCGGCCTCCTGGCCCTGACGCTAGGCCCGCAGCCGGCGCAGACCTACGCTCCGGCCATGGTCCGAGTCATCGCCCACCGCGGCGCGTCCGCTGCCGCCCCCGAGAACACCGTCGAGGCCTTCCGGCTTGCCCGCTCGCTGGGCGCTGACTGGGTGGAGCTCGATGCCCGCCGCACCGGCGACGCCCAGGTCGTCGTCCACCACGACGCCGAGCTCGCCGACGGCCGCACCATCGTCGACCTCCTGCGGTCCGAGCTCCCGGATCCGGTCTGCGATCTCACCGATGCGCTCGACGCCTGTGAAGGCATGAGCATCAACATCGAGATCAAGAACTGGCCGGCCGACCCCGACTTCGACGAGAGCGAGGCCGTCGCCCGTCACGTGGTCGCGCTCGTCCAGGAGCGCTCCCTGCACGACCGGGTGCTCATCTCGTGCTTCCACTACCCGACCATCGCGCTCGTGCGCGAGCTCGATCCGACGATCCCCACCGCCTTCTTGCACCTCCTCATCGACCGCTCGTGGGACGAGCTCGCCGCGGATGTCGCCGCGGCCGGCCACACCGCGCTGCACCCCTGGGACGGGCTGGTCGACGAGTCGCTGATGGCCGCCGCCACCGCGCACGGCCTCGAGGTCAACGTCTGGACCGTCGACGATCCCGGTCGGATGGCCGAGCTCATCGCCCTCGGCGTCGACGGCCTCTGCACCAACGTCCCCGACATCGCCCGCCGCATCGTCGACCGAACCGCCTGACCCTCGACCCCCACCCTCCCAAGAACGAACTTCGTAGGTCACAACTCCCGCCTGGAGTCTGTGACCTACGAAGTTCGCCGGGGTTTCCGGCACCGAGCTGAACTTCGTAGGTGAGAGTGCCCGGCTGGGAGCTGTGACCTACGAAGTTCGATCGGGTTGAGGTGCTCCAGATGGGGAGCATGTCGGGCGTCGAACTGGTGACCAGCGCGAGGGTTGGACCTGGGTCTCGTTGGCCACCCTGCACCCGGCCATCCATGCAGCTGATCGACCGTGATGGAAGTGACCGCGTGGACGGAAGCCACTTGGAGGTTGCCGCTCGCCAAGGCGGCGTGTTCCACCGCCGGCAGGCGACGGATTGCGGCATCTCGCAGAAGCAGCTCGCCGGAGAGGCCGATCGGCGATACATCCGGGAGATGCGACCGGGCGTGTTCGTGGTCGTCGGGGCACCGCCGACTTGGAAGCAACGGGCGTGGATCGAGCTGCTCGATGCACCGGGGGATGCGGTCCTCGGGCACCGGACCGCCGCCTCGCTGCATCGAGTCGGCCAGATCGTGACGAACGAGATCGATGTGTTGGAGGCCGAACCGTCGTGGCACCGCGCCGCCATCGGCGACCGCCGCCGGACCACGCTGCTCCCGCCTGAGCACCGGACGGTCGTCGACGGCCTTCCCGTGACCTCGCTCGCCCGCACGCTCTTCGATCTTTGCGGGCTGGTCTCGCCAGCTCGGCGCGCCCGGAGCCTGCCGAACCTGACGAGGCGCGAGGTCGAGCGGGCGATGGACGACGCCATCGCCCGCTCGATGTCCGTCGCGAAGCTCGAGCAGGTGCTCGCCCGCCTCGGCGGACGAGGGCGGGGTGGAACCGTGCTCTTCCGGGAACTGCTCGATGAGCGAGGGGAAGGCTTCGTCGCGACCGAGAGCGAGCTCGAAGACCTCCTGTTCGCTGTTCTCATGCGCTTCGGGCTCCCGCTTCCGTCGAAGCAGGTGACGCTCGGCGGCGAGCTTCCGGTCGGCCGCGTGGACTTCGTCTACCGCGATAAGAGGATCGTGATCGAGGCAGACAGTCGGAAGCACCACTCGGCGCTCCTCGACGCTGATCGGGATCGGTGGCGCGACCTCGATCTCGCCGCTGACGGCTTCGTCGTGGTCCGAGTGACGTGGCGTCAGCTGGTCGACGAGCCAGTCCGATTCGTCCGGGCGCTCGAGCGTCTGTTCACCCGCTCGGCGTCGCACCCGAGCAGCAACCCAACTTCGTAGGTGGGAGCGCCCAAGAGGGATCTCTGGCATACGAAGTTCGCGTTCAGGGTGCGGGGCGGTGCGGGCGGTCAGGAGGGGAGGGGGAGGACGAGGTCCATGATGTTGGGATTGTGGCGGAGCTCGATGCGGTCGATCTCGCCGAGGAAGTCGCCGTCGATCTGGTAGGGGAAGGGGCGGCCGTCGATGGCCTCGACGACGAGCTCGTCGACGTCGGGGCGGTAGTGGACCCACCGGTCCTTCTGGAGCGAGCCGTTGGCGCGCAGGGCCTTGTACATGACGCCGAGGAACCGGTCCGAGCGCAGCGAACGGACCGTGACCATGGCGAGTCCGTTGTCGAGGTTGGCATCGGGAGCGATGTCGAAGGGCGCGTTGCCCACGTAGGTGTACGGGTTCGTGTTGCAGCAGACGGAGAAGTAGCCGTCCTCGACGCGGTCGCTGTCGGAGTAGGTCACGGTGAAGTGCGGCTTCGAGCGGTCGTAGTGGCGGAAGAACGTGGTGAGCCCCGCGTAGATGAAGAGGGGGTGGCCGGCCCACCGCTTGAGCCCGGACCGTCGCTCGACCTGCTCGACCAGGGCGGCGTCGTAGCCCAGACCGACGTGGAAGCAGAAGTACCGTCCGTTGGCCGATCCCAGGCCGACCCGCTCGATCGAACCGGCCTCCATGGCGGCGAGCAGCTTCGTGGTGGCCTCGATCGGCTCGTTGGGGAGGCCGATGCTGCGGGCGAAGACGTTGGTGGATCCGCCGGGCAGCACGCCGAGCGCGGTGTTCGTGCCGGCGAGCCCGTTGGCGGCCTCGTTGACGGTGCCGTCGCCGCCGAGCACGACGACGACGTCGACACCCTCGCCCGCGGCGCCCTGGGCGAGGCGGGTGGCGTGGTTGCGGCGGGCCGTCTCGACCAGCTCGACCTCGTGGTCGCTGGCGAGCGCCTTGCGGATCAGCACGCGGGTGCGCGCGGTCACCGATGAGGAGAACGGGTTGACGAGCAGCAGGACCTTCACGCACCGGCGACGGTAGGCGCGCGGTCTGCTCCCGGGCGAGGTCGAGCGGTCGACGGTGGCGGGCCCCGACGCCTGCGGCGGACCGCCTGAGGCCGGGGCCGAGGCCGACAGCGGAGCGATCCGCCGGTCGATTTGTGGCGAAACGTCCCGGCGAACAAACTCGCCGCTCATGAACGTCGTCGTCTGTGTCAAGCAGATCCCCGATCCCGCCGATCCCGGCGCGCTGAACGCGGATCACACCCTCAAGCGCGATGGAAAGCTCATCCTCGACGAGTCCGACTCGTACGGCGTCGAGATGGCTCTCCAACTGGTCGACAAGGCCGGTGAAGGCGAGGTCACCCTCGTCTCCATGGCTCCCAACGGCGAGGTGTCCGGTCTCCGCACCGCACTGGCCATGGGTGCGGCCAAGGCCATCTTGGTGAGCGACGACGCGCTCAAGGGCGCCGGTGCGCTCGACACCGCCAAGGTCCTCGCCGCCGCCATCGGTCGGGTGGAGGGCGCGGACCTGATCCTCGCCGCCACGGAGTCGTCCGACGGCTACACCGGCACCGTGCCCGAGCAGATCGCGGCCATCCTCGACCTTCCGTCGATCACCTTCGCCAAGTCGGTGGAGATCGCGGATGGCACCGTCAAGGTGCAGCGCCAGACCGAGGCCGGCTACGACGAGT
>CAZCVS010000250.1:0-5332 GCA_964501845.1 uncultured Iamiaceae bacterium | reverse complement strand
TCGAGATCGACGACGTCATCGACCCCGCCGAGACCCGCGACCGCGTCCTGCACGCCTTCCGGTCGGCCCCGCCGCCACCGGTCCGCACCGGCAGGAAGCGACCCGGCATCGACCCCTGGTGACCGCCCACGCGCGGAGCGCGTTGGTTTTGTAACGTGTTCTCATTCGCGGCGGCGAGCAAGGGGACAACTGCATGGCACACGATCTGGTCATCCGCAACGGCCGCGTCGTCGACGGGACCGGGGCTCCGGCCCGCGCCGCCGACGTCGCCATCGACGGCGGGATCATCACCGCGGTCGGCGACGACGTCGGCCCTGGCGGCCAGGAGCTCGATGCCGACGGGGCCGTGGTCGCGCCCGGGTGGGTCGACGTGCACAGCCACTACGACGGCCAGGCCACCTGGGACCAGGAGTTGGCCCCGAGCTCGTGGCACGGCGTGACCACCTTGGTCATGGGCAACTGCGGTGTGGGGTTCGCCCCGGCGCGGCCCGACCGCCACGACTGGCTGATCGGGCTGATGGAGGGCGTGGAGGACATCCCGGGGTCAGCCCTGGCCGAGGGGATCACCTGGGAGTGGGAGAGCTTTCCCGAGTACCTGGACGCCCTCGATCGGATGAGTTGGACCACGGACCTCGGCACGCAGATCGCCCACGGTGCGGTGCGCGGCTACGTGATGGGGGACCGGGGTGCCCGCAACGAGCCGGCCACGCCCGAGGACATCGCCGAGATGGCCGCCATCGTCAAGGAGGCGATCCAGGCCGGTGCCCTCGGGTTCTCGACCAGCCGGACGATCGCCCACCGCGCCATCGACGGCGAGCCGGTGCCCGGCACCTTCGCCGCCGAGGACGAGCTGTTCGGCATCGGTCGGGTGCTCGGTGAGCTCGGCGCTGGTGTGTTCGAGCTCGCCCCCACGGGCGTCGCCGGCGAAGACATCGTCGCCCCGATGACCGAGGTGGCGTGGATGCGCAAGCTGGCCGACGCCATCCAGCGCCCGGTCACCTTCGCCATGCTCCAGGTCGACACCGCGCCGGAGCTGTGGCGGGAGATGCTCGACGAGTCTGCCGCCGCGGCCGCCGCCGGTGCCCCGCTCGTGCCGCAGGTCGCCGGCCGTCCCACCGGGCTGCTCTCGGGCTTCGACACCACCTTCTCGTTCATCGACGCGGTGCCGGCCTACCAGGCGCTCGCCGGACGTTCGGCCGCGGACAAGGTCGCCTACCTGCGCAGCGCCGAGGGCCGGGCCGCCGTGGTCGGGTGGGAGCCCGACGAGGCCACCGCCGCCCAGCTCGCCCACGCCGCCCAGCGGACGTACCTGTTGGGCGATCCGCCCGACTACGAGCCCGGCCCGGAGGCGACGCTGGCCGCCGTCGCCGCACGCTCGGGGCGCTCGGTCGTGGAGGTGGCGCTTGACGCCATGCTCGCCAACGACGGCTCCGGCCTGCTCTACCTGCCGATCCTCAACTACAGCGACGGCAACTCGGACTCCACCCGCGAGATGATCCTCCATCCCGCGGCCGTGCTCGGCCTGGCCGACGGCGGCGCCCACGTGGGCACGATCTGCGACGCGTCGATGCCCACCTGGATGCTGACCCACTGGGTGCGCGACCGGACCCGGGGCGAGCGGCTCCCCCTGGAGCTGATCGTCCAGCGCCAGACCAGCGACACCGCCCGGCTCTACGGGTTGGGCGACCGGGGCGTGCTGGCACCGGGCTACGTGGCCGACGTGAACCTGATCGATCTGGACGGCCTGCGCCTCCACGTCCCCGAGGTCCGTGCGGACCTCCCGGCTGGCGGTCGCCGCATCGTCCAGCAGGCCGACGGGTACCTCGCCACGGTGAAGTCCGGCACCGTCACCTACCGCGACGGCGAGGCCACAGGGGAGTACCCGGGGCGGCTGCTGCGGGGTGGACGCACCGCCTTGAGCTGACCACGCACGGCTAAGAGATAGCTTAGCGTAGCGTCGTTATTCATAAGGTAACCCTTGTAGAATCACAAAGAACTGCTAGGCTTTGCCTTATGAAGAAGTGGGAGCGTGCTGCACAGGCCCGACGGGTGCTGGACCGACGGTTCTCGTCTGTCGACGTGAGCGGCTTACGTGAGCGGCCGCGGTCGGGCTGGATGAAGGCGGTTCGGGGTGGGCTCGGGATGAGCCAGGCTGACCTGGCTCGACGGCTCTCGGTGAGTCCACCAGCGATCGCCAGCTTGGAGCGCAGCGAGCGCGAAGAGACGATCTCGATCGGCAAGTTGGGAGAGTTCGCGAGCGCCATGGACTGCACCCTCGTCTACGCCCTCGTTCCGAACACCACCCTGGACGACACGGTGCAGCACGAGGCCAGGCGAGCTGCGGCTGAAGCGCTCGGCTACGTCGGCCGCACGATGGACCTGGAAGCACAGGGGCTGGACCCTGAGGTTGGCGACGAGCTTCTCGCCCGGGAGACCCGCCGAGTGATCGAGGAGCACCGGGTGTGGCGCGAGCGGTGAGCCCGCTGGGCCCTGACCCCGAAGGGTCGACTCCGCTCACCGACGAGGAGCTCGACGGTCTGATCCCCGATCACGTGACGACACGGGTAGAGCTGAACGAGGTCGAGTTCGAGAACGTGCTCAAGGCACTCCCATGGGCCCGATCTCAGGCTGGACGCTCCGTCCCGGAGACGATGCTGGCGTACGGCTTCCTGTTCGGGCTGCACCGCCGGATGTTCTCGGACGTCTGGCGCTGGGCCGGGACGCAGCGACGCCGCGAGACCAACATCGGGGTCGACCCGGTCCAGATCGTCGAAGGTGTCAAGGTGGCCCTTGACGATGCTGCGTACTGGCACGTTCGCTCGACGTTTCCACCCGACGAGATCGCCGTCCGGCTCCATCACCGGCTCGTCGCGGTCCATCCCTTTCCGAACGGAAACGGACGCTGCACCCGGCTGGTCGCCGATCTCTACTTGGTGGCGTGCGGTCTGCCGATGCTCAGGTGGGGCGGCGAGGACTTGGGTGAAGCGGGCGCCGTGCGGTCCGCCTACCTCGCCGCACTGCGGGCCGCGGACATCGACGACTACGAAGCGCTCCTCCGGTTCGCCCGGGCTCGCTGACGGGCTACTCGACGGGTTCGAGGGAGCGGATGGGGGCGCCGGGGTCGACGGTGGGCCCGGAGCGGTCGGCGGAGCCGAAGCGCATCTTCTTGGTGTGCTCGAGGCTGTCTTCGATGAGCATGCGGTTGGTCCGGATGAGATCCGAGATGATGCCGAGCATCACGGACAGGAACGCGACGAGGATGCCGGCGACGCCGAGGAGGAGCGACTGGAGGTGGCTGCCGCTGCTGTCGGTGAGCTTCAGGTAGCCGTAGCGGACGAAGGGGAACAGGCCGAGGGCGAGGAAGAAGGCGGCGAGCGTGCCGAAGATCGCGTAGGGCTTGTACATGATGTACGCCCGCACGATGGCCATGCCGGAGCGGACCACGTGCTCCTTCGTGGAGCCGAACAGCCGGGACTCCCGGGTCTTCGGGTTGGTGGTGATCGGGAGGCTGACGATCTTGAGCTTCTTGATGCCCGCCTGGATGATGGTCTCGGTGCAGTAGCTGAACCGGGTGATCGTGTTCAGCAGCATCAGCGACTCGCGCGAGTAGGCGCGGAAGCCACTGGCAGCATCGGGCATGTCGGTGCCGCCGGCCATGTTCACGATTCGGCTGCCGAACTTCTGCAGGGCGATCTTGCCCTTGGAGAAGTGCTCCACCAGGTGGACCTGGCGGTCGGCGATGACGATCTCGGCCTCGCCTCGCAGGATCGGCTGGACGAGGTCGCCGATGCGCTCCTGCGGGTACTGGTTGTCGCCGTCGGTGTTGACCACGATGTCGGCGCCGAGCTCCAGGGCTCGCTGCACCCCGTCGTGGAACGAGCGGCCCAGGCCCCGGTTGCGGGCGTGGCGCACGAACTCGGTGACCCCGTGCTGGCGAGCGACCTCCACGGTGCGGTCGGTGGAGCCGTCGTCGATGATGAGCACGACGATCTCGTCGATCCCCGGGATCTCCTTGGGGATGGTGCTGAGGACGAGGGGAAGGGTCTCCTCTTCGTTCAGGCATGGCACCTGGACCACGAGCTTCACGCGCCGTCTACCTCTCTCACGGGGACCCTGGAGGGTACCTGCTGGGGCGCGGCCGGTGGCAACGAGGCCACCCGTCGCGGGCATGCAGCCTCCGCTCGACAGATGTTTCCTCTACTGTGCCGCCCACTCGACAAAGGAGCCCACGTGCGCCAACGATCTGCCGCCTTGACCCTCGCCATCGTCCTCTCGATCGGATCCGCCGGACTGCTCGGCGCCTGCGGCTCGTCGGGAGACGGCGACGCCTCGGACACGACCGCGCCGAAGGCGGCGGAGACGACCACCACCGCCGCCGAGGTGGAGCCGCTCGAGGTCCTCGTCAGCAACGACGACGGGTACGGAGCCGACGGGATGGACATGTTGGTGACGGCGCTCCAGACGCTCGACGACGTCGAGATCACCGTCGTGGCCCCGCTCACCCAGCAGAGCGGGCAGGGCGGCAAGACCACCGAGGGCGAGCTCAACGTGACCGACGTGGAGACCAAGAGCGGCTACCCGGCCAAGGCCGTCGAGGGCTTTCCCGCCGATGCGGTCAACGTCGCCTTCGAGGAGCTGGGCGTGGAGCCCGACGTGGTCATCACCGGCATCAACGAAGGCCAGAACGTCGGGCCGCTCGTCGACGTCTCGGGCACCGTCGGTGCCGCTCGCGCCGGTGTTGCGCACGGAGTTCCGGCCCTCGCGACCAGCCAGGGGACGGAGTCGTTCGACTACGAGTCGGCCATCCCGTTCATCCTCGACTGGGTGACCGAGAACCGTGACGCCCTGCAGGCCGGTGAGGTGCCGGTCGAGGTCGTGTCGATGAACTTCCCGACGTGCGAGACCGGCGAGATCCGCGGCCTCCTCGAGGTGGAGGTCGGGCCGAGCACCGAGGGCGCGCTCGATGCGCAGGACTGCGAGTCGACCGTGCCCGAGGCCGATCTGGCCACCGACGTCGAGGCCTTCCTCAACGGGTTCGTGTCCTTCACCGAGGTGCCGGCCGAGCCGGCGACGCCCCCCGAGGTCGTGCCGGCCGGCTGACCCGTCAGTAGTGCCAGGGGTAGGGCGCCCAGTCCGGGTCGCGCTTCTCCAGGAACGAGTCCCGACCCTCGGCGGCCTCGTCGGTGCCGTAGGCCAAGCGGGTGGCTTCGCCCGCGAACACCTGCTGGCCCACGAGGCCGTCGTCGATCAGGTTGAAGCTGAACTTGAGCATGCGCTGGGCCGTGGGGCTCTTGCCCATGATCTTGCGCGCCCACTCCAGGCCGACGGTCTC
>CAZCVS010000249.1:0-5338 GCA_964501845.1 uncultured Iamiaceae bacterium | reverse complement strand
CACCGACTGGGCGCCGAGGGTGAAGGCGTTGACGTTGGCCAGCGTCTGGGGGATCGGGAAGGCGTAGATGTAGCCGAGCTTGTTGCTCTCGGTGGCCTTCCCGGCGGCGATGCCGGCGAGGTACACCGGCTCGTACACGGTGCCGAAGTAGGTGCCGACGTTGTCGAGCTGGTTGTCGCCCTCTAAGCCGCCCTGGTGGACGAAGGTGACGTCGGGGTTCTTCTCGGCCACGTTCTGGGCGAACTCCAGGTGCCCGTAGCTGGTGGCGAAGATCAGGTCGGCGCCCTTGTCGATCATGTTCTGCATGACCTGCTCGGACTCGGCGGTCTCGGGCACGTTCTCAGCCTGGAGCACCTCGACGTCGCCGACCTCCTCCTCCATGGCCTTGGAGCCTTCGTAGGCGGCCTGGTTGTAGCCGAAGTCGTCCTTCGGGCCGACGTAGATGAAGCCGACGGTGAACTCGCCGTCGTCGGTCGATGAGCTGGAGCTCGACGAGGATTCGGCCGACCCGCACGCGGCGAGCGCGGCGATGAGGGTCAGCCCGAACAGCAGGGCGAGAGCGCGGATGGGACGGGACATGGGGTGGGCTCCTTGGAAGGGTGGCTTGGGTGGGGGTTGGGGGACTCGGCGGCGGACCGCAGGAGACGGCATCAGGCCTCGAAGACCTTCTCGAGGGCGGCGGGGCCGCCGTGGATGCGGCGCCGGCTCAACAGGGCGAGCACGGTCAGGACCAGGACGTACGGCAGGGATTCGAGGATGTACCGGGAGATGTCCGAGCCCTGGGCCTGGAGGTAGAGGTTGAGGGCGATGGCGCCGCTGAAGAGGTAGGCGCCGAGCTGGAGCTTGTAGGGCACCCAGCCGGCGAAGATGACCAGGGCGACGGCGACGTAGCCGCGGCCGACGGTCATCTGCTCGGACCAGTTGAGGGTGGCGGCCGTGGACAGCTGAGCTCCGCCGATGCCCGCCATGGCCCCGCCGAAGAGCACGGCGGCCCAGCGGACCCGGGTGGCGGATGTGCCGTAGATCTCGAGCACCTCTGGGCCCTCGCCCGCCGCCCGCAGGACGAGCCCGGCTCGCGTCCGCCAGATGATCCAGGTCAGCGCGGGCACCGCCAGGAACGAGAGGTAGGTCAGGGGGTCGTGCTGGAACAGGACCGGTCCGAGGAACGGCAGGCTCGACAGTCCGGGGAGGTCCCAGGTCTTGAGCGGCACGACGCCCCGGCCGACGTAGTCCTGGCCGAACAGCGCGGTGATGCCGATGCCGAGGAAGCTGACGACGAGGCCCATGGCGATCTGGTTGGCGTTGCGCAGCAGCACCATGGCGGCGAACACCGCGGCGAGCGCCAGGCCGGCGGCCATGCCCGCGACCACGCCGATCCACGGGTTGCCGGTCTCGATGCCCACGGCGTAGGCGGTGAGCGCCCCGCAGAGCATGGAGCCCTCCGTGCCCAGGTTGATGACGCCCGAGCGCTCGGCGACGACCTCGCCGAGGCCGGCGAACACGATGCACGTGCCGCCCGCGACGGCACCGGTCAGGACTTGCTCGATCATCAGGACTCCTTGGCGGTGGAGCGCGAGCCCCATCCGAGGACGGCGAACAGGACGAGGGCCATGAGGATGTTCACGGCCCCGCCGGACAGGCCGGCGCTGATCTTCAGGCCGCTGCCGCCCACGGCGATGGCGCCGAGGATGAAGGCCGAGAGGATGCACTTGAGCGGGTCGTGCTTGGCCAACCAGGAGGCGAGGAAGCCGATGAACCCGACCCCGGCGAGCAGCTGGGGTCGGAGGCGGCCCTCGGTGCCGGCGACCTCGATCATCCCGCCGATGCCAGCCATGGCTCCGCCGACGCACAGGGCGGCGACCGAGAGCCCCCCGACCGCGAGCCCGGCCCGGCGGGCAGCCGACGGGTTGCCGCCGATCACCCGCAGCTTGAAGCCCCACGTCGTGTACTTCAGGACGGCCCACAGGACCACGGCGGCGGCGATCGCCACGAAGATGCCCGGGTGCACCCGCTCCCCCCAGATCACGGGAAAGCGCTCGGGCCCCTGGAGCTGGCGGGAGTACGCCTGGCCAAGGCTGGCCGGGTCCTTCCAGGGCTCGAAGCACAGCCAGGTGACGACGATGGCCGCGAGGTAGTTGAGCAGCAGGCTGGAGATGGCCTCGTTGGTGCGGGTGAGCACCTTGAGCAGCGCCGGCAGCGCCGCCCAGGCCGCACCGAACAGGGCACCGCCCATCGCCATCATGAACAGGGTCAAGGCACCGGGGGCTCCACCGTCGAGCAGGTTGGCCACGACGATGGCGCCGATCGCCCCCATGAGGAGCTGGCCCTCACCGCCGAGGTTGAAGAGCCCCGCGCGGGCGGGAACCGCGGCCGCGAGCGCGGCGAGGAGGATCGGCGTGGCCCGGATGAGGGTCTCGCCGATGCTGTCGGGCGTGCCCAGCGCGGACTTCCACATCGCCTGGAGCACCGACGCCGGGTCGGCCCCCTTGGCGACGAGGAACGCGGAGAAGATGACGATGGTCGAGGCGATGATCACGACCCAGCGCAAGACCAGCCGGGGCAGGCGCTGGGCGAGCGTCGCCGTGGCGCCGCCTGGGTCGGCGGCGGGGATTGGGGCCGGCTCGGACCCCGGCTCCACCTCGGGCGGTGCATCGAGTGCGGTCATGCGGCTGCCCCCTGGAGCATGAGCCGGCCGATCGCCTGTCGGTCGGTGGTGGACGGATCGACCACGCCGGCGACGTGGCCGTCGTGGAGGACGACGATGCGGTCCGCCATGAGCATCAGCTCGTCGAGGTCCTCGGAGACCATGAGGATCCCGGCGCCGTTCGTGCGGCGCTCGAGCAGGAGCTGCTGGGTCGCCCGCACCGAGGCGATGTCGAGGCCCCGGCTCGGGTAGGCGACCACCACCAGCGTGGGCTCGTCGACGAGGAAGGTGCGGGTGAGCACCACCCGCTGGATGTTCCCGCCGGAGAGGGTGGACACATCCCGGTCGAGCGGGGCGAGGTGGAGGCGCTCGGCGATGTCGGTGTCACCGACCATGCGCCGCACCGTCTTCCAGTCGATCCTCGGTCCCGAGGTCGGAAGGGGCCGGCCGTTGAGAGCAAGGTGCTGGAGGATGGCGAGGCCGCCGACGACGGAGTCGTTGACCGGGTCCTCCGGCACGATCACCGCCCCGGCTCGCAGGGCGTTGCGCGGCTTGCCGCTCCGACCGATGTCGGTGCCGCCGATGTGGATCTCGCCCCGCTCCAAGGGGAGCACCCCCAAGACGGCGTCGAGGAGCTCGCGCTGGCCGTTGCCCGAGACACCCGCCACGCCGACCAGCTCGCCGGGCTGGACCATGAACGTGATGTCGGCGATGTGGGCGTGGCCGTCGGGACTGGAGGCGCTGACGCCGTTGACGACCAGTGCGGGCTGGCCCTTGCGGGCGGGCTCGCGCTCCGCGGGCAACGGTGGCGGGACGCTCCCGACCATGGACTCGACCAGCTCGTCGTCGGTCAGCTCGCGGGGGTTGGCGCCCGAGAGCACCATCTTCCCGCCGCGCAGGACGGTCGCCCGGTCCGCCACCGCCCGGGTCTCGGCCAGCTTGTGGGTGATGAGGGCGATGCCGAGGCCGTCGGTGCGCAGGCGGTCGATGACGGCGAGCAGGGCGTCGACCTCCTGCGGGGCCAGGGCGCTGGTGGGCTCGTCGAGGATGACGACCTTGGCGTCCATGAGCAGCACCCGGAGGATCTCCACCAGCTGGCGCTCGGCGATCGAGAGGTCCCGCACGACCGCGTCGGGGTTGACGGCCAGGCCGTACTTCTCCGCACCGTCGGCCACCCGCTTGCGGGCGACGGACCGGCGGTAGCGGCCCGACCCGCAGGCGAGGTCGACGTTCTCTGCCACCGTGAGGGCGGGGACCAGGCGGAGGTCCTGGAAGACCATGCCGATGCCGGCGGCCCGGGCCGCGGCCGTGGAGCCGAGCTCGATGGGCTCGCCGTTCACGAGCACCTCGCCCTCCTGCGGCGTGTTGACGCCGTAGAGGACCTTCATCAGGGTGCTCTTGCCCGCGCCGTTCTCACCGAGCAGGGCGTGGACCTCGCCGGCGTGGATCGAGAAGTCCACCGCCTCGTTGGCCACGAGCGAACCGAACCGCTGCGTGATGGCCCGAGCGTCGAGGATCGGCGTTCCGGTCAGCACGGACGCGTCGGCGAGGTGCGTCTCCACGTCGGGCACCGCGCCGGTCAAGGTGGCGTCGACGCTCCCGTCGTGGAGGGCGGGGTCAGACGGGACGGGGTCAGACGGGACGGGGTCAGACGGCGCGGGATCGGACGGGACGGGGTCGGTCATCGGGCACTCCGGTCGAGCATGCGGGCGATCACGAGGGCGGCGCGCTCCTCGACGACGGACAGCGACTCGGCGAAGTGGCCGATCAGCCGGTCCTCCGCCAGGGCGATGTCCTCGTCGAGCAGGGCGTCGAGGACGGCGAGGTGCTGATCGATGGTGAGCTCGACGCGCTGGGCGGTGAGGAAGTCCTGCATCCGGACGATGCGGATGCGCTCGTTCACCTTGTGGAGCTGGTCCACCAGCGACTGGTTGCCGGCCGCCGCGGCGAGGCGCTCGTGGAAGTCCTCGTCGAGCAGGACGAAGTCCCCGTCGACCTCGTCGTCGCGGGCCGGTGCATCCATGTCGGTCCAGTCGGCCTGGAGCGCCCGGACGAGGGACTCGTCGTGGGCGGGGAGGCCGCTGACCGTCCGGCGCAGGGCGAAGCGCTCGAGGGCGAAGCGGATCTCGTAGAGCTCGCTGATGAGGTGGAGGTTGATGAGCGTCGGGCCGAACCCGCCGTCGGGGAGCCGTTCGACCAGGCCTTCGGAGTGGAGGCGGGAGAGCGCCTCGCGGATCGGGGTGCGCGACACCCCCAGCTCCGCGGCCAGCCGTTCCTCCCCCAGCCGTGACCCCGGCGCGAAGTCACCGTTCAACAGACGCTGCCGGAGGGAATGGTAGGCCAGCTCCCGGCGGCTGGTGCTTGTATCCGAGCCTGTATACACGCAGGTCAACGTAAGGATCTGGTGTTTTCTGCCCATGTCTCGTGCATGAGCAGCGCGGGTCCGCTACCTGATGGGTTGCTGACAGTTCACCCTTGTGTCAGCACCTCCGGGCTGGGTGTTCGGGCTCCGTGCGCGCGAACGGTGGTCGCCCGACCGCGTCGTCCGGGAGGGGAGGTTGCCGCGCCCCCGTAGCGTGGTTCCCATGAGCGCGACCCCGAACGAGACGACCGAGCACGACACGACTCCCACCGACGACGTGGTGCTCCAGGAGGTGCCGCTGGGGACGCAGTGGCCGACGATCGACCCGTTCC
>CAZCVS010000248.1:1635-5362 GCA_964501845.1 uncultured Iamiaceae bacterium | reverse complement strand
CCACCGAAGAGCACGAGGATGACGACGAGGAGGATGAGGAGTTCGGGAGGTCCAGGCATGCCCCTTGTTCGGCGCGGCCGCCCGGTCCGGATGACCCGGTCGCCTGATCTTCCGGACAGGGGCCCAGAGCCACGAGCGGCGAGAAGAATCCCCGACGCGTGCGGCGCCCGCGTCGGTGCAGGTCAGAGCGGCGCACTCACCCGCGTGGGGCACCACCTCGCGGTGGTGCTGAGCCGTTCGGCCCATCCGCGACCTCCGTCGGCTGCGTACTCCTCACATCGCCGAAGCCTCAAGCGCTTCGCCGGTACTGGAACCGCTACCCCGGAGAAGGAACTGTGACCGTCGACGAACGGGCACTTCGCGAGCTGATCGTGGAGTCCGAAGATCTGCAGGTCGATGCCCTGCGCGACATGAAGGGCGTGCAGGCCGATCTGGCCGACGGACACGCCGATCGGGTCCGTGAGGGCGTTGACCCCGACGAGGCTCGGGAGTTCGCCGAGAACCGCCGCAAGCTGCTGGCGGACGACGGCTTCGGCCTCGGCACCCTGGCGGCCATGGGCGCCCTCGGCACGGCGTTCGCCGGTGCCATGACCACGATGTTCGCCTCGCCAGCCGGCGCACAGGGCGACGCCGAGGACATCGACGTGATGGTGCTCCAGACGGCATCATCGCTCGAGAACCTCGCCGTGGCCACCTACGAGGCGGCCCTCGGGCTCGACTTCATCAAGGACGGCAACGAGACCGTGAAGGCCTTCGCCGAGACCACGATGAAGCAGCACAAGGAGCACGGTGACGCCTTCAAGAGCGCTACCAAGTCGCTCGGCGGCACCGAGCAGAACGACCCCAACCCCAAGTACCTGACCGTCGTCGAGGACGCCACGCCCGGTCTGACCGACCCGGCCAAGGTCGTCGACCTCGCCATGGCCTTGGAGCAGGTCGCCACCCAGACCTACGTGTCGAACATCTCGCTCATGCGCGACGACACCTCCAAGAAGCTCATGGCCAGCGTCATGGGCGTGGAGTCCCAGCACCTCGCCACCCTGCGCGCCGTCGCTGCGCTGCTCGCCGGTGGCGGCGAGGCCCTCATCACCATCCCGACCAACCTCGCCGAGCTTCCCGCTGCCGCCGGCAGCGTCGCCTTCCCCGAGGCCTTCGAGGGTCGCGAGATGGCCAGCCCGCCTGAAGAAGGAGCCGTGCAGTGAAGAACCAGATCGATCCCGACATGGAGACGACGACCCCTGCGGTCCGAAGCGGCGTGAACCGGCGCAGCTTCTTGGCCATCGGCGGCGCCCTCAGCGCCGCCGCCGTCCTCGCTGCGTGCAGCAGCGGCGACGACAACTCCGACAGCTCGGACACCACCGAGCCGAGGGACACGACGACCACGGCGGGGGAGTCGTCCACGACCACCACCGCCCCCGAGGTCGAGCGGTCCGAGGCGAACGACCTCAAGCTCGGCGCCTTTGCCGCGGCGCTCGAGGTCCTCGCCGTCAACACCTACGGTGCGGCGCTGGATGCGGCCGGCGAGGGGGCGCTCGGCGAGGTTCCCCCCGCGGTCGGCGAGTACGTCACCGTGGCGCAGCAGCAGCACCAGGCCCACCTCGACCGCTGGAACGAACTGCTCACCGGCGCCGGCGAGCCGGAGGTCACCGAACCGCCGGCAGACCTCGAGGCCTCGGTCAACGAGGAGTTCGGCAAGGTGACGGACGTGGCCGGTGCCGCGAAGCTGGCACTGGACCTGGAGCAGATCGCTGCCGCGACCTACCTCTCGGTCATCCCGCTGCTCGCCACCGAGGCGCCCATCCGGCTTGCGGCATCGATCCAACCGATCGACATGCAGCACGCGGCGATCTTGAACTTCGCCCTCGGGGAATACCCCGTGCCGGACACCTTCGCCACCACCGACAAGGCCGTCTCACCCTGATCGGTCCGACCTGAGCACGACCCGGACGACTGATCGTCCGGGTCGAGCTCGACCCCCGTTGCGGCCGCGGCCTGGGATTCCCTTCGGGGTCGCGGTCGCAACCTCGGGTCGCGGCCGTGCCGCGGACCCCACGCTCGATTCGACCCTCTGCTGAGGAGCACCCCATGCGCATGCGCCTTCCCTTCGCCGCCACCCTCTTGGCCGCGGCCCTCGCTCTGAGCGCCTGCGGGGGAGGCGGCAGCAGCGACGGGTCCGGGTCCGGCGAGGACTCCTCCCCGACCGAGGCTCCCGCATCGGACGACTCCTCCAGCGGCGGCGCCGGCGAGGTGGAGATCGCCGACTTCGCGTTCGATCCGGCCGACACCGAGGTGAAGGTGGGCGACACCGTCACCTTCGCCAACGCCGACGCGGCGGCGCACACCGCGACCTCGACAGACGATGCGCCCGCGGAGTTCGACACCGGCGACATCGACGGCGACGGCACCGCCGAGATCACCCTCGACGAGGCCGGCGACTACGAGTACTACTGCAGCATCCACGAGTACATGAAGGGCACCATCCGGGTGCTGGAGTAGCCCGCAGCTGCGTCAGCCGAGGAAGGTGCGCAGCTCGGGTGCATCCGCCCGGGCCTGGCGCTTCCCCATGGCGAAGGCGACCGGGACGCTGGCGGGGTCCATGAGCTTCTCGAGGTCGACGGCTTCGGGTGTGCGGTGGAACACGGCGGTCCCGCCCGCCTCCAGCTCGGCGAGCTCGGCCGCGCTGTCGTTCACCGACCGCGACTCGCCGGTGCCGTCCGTGACCGCCTGATCGGGGAGGGCCAGCACGATCGCCCGACGGGCGCCTGCGGCCAGGTCGGCGTGGATCCCGGAGTAGCTGACCCCGCCGTCCATGCACTTGCGGTCGCCGATGGGCTGGGGCGCGAAGATCCCCGGCACCGCGCTGCTCGCCGCCGCAGCCCGGGCCGGGGAGACTCCGGCCGCCTCGGTGATGATGCACCGCTCGCCGGTGAACGTGTCTATGCAGGTGATGTGGAGGCTGGCCGATGGCCAGCGCCGCATGCCGAGGACCAGTCCCAGCGTGCGGGCGGTCGTGTCCGCTGACGGCGTGCGGGCCGCGAGCGCCGCGTGGCCGATGTGGCGGATCGTCTCGGGCTCGGTGTCCTCCATGAGCCAGAACAGCATCCGGGCCCGCTCCTGGCTCGGGGTCGGGTCGCCGGCCGGCGCGAGGCGCTCGATGATGGCCGGCTGCTTCTCCAGCGTGCCGATCAACCGGTGGAGCCGGGTCAGCTTGCCGCCGGCGAGGCCCGTGGCCATCACCGAGCCGGCCGACGTCCCGACGAGGCGCGGCGCGCTGCGCAGGTCGATGCCCTGCTCGTGCAGCTCGTGGAGGTACGCCACATGCCAAGCCAGCAGGAACAGCCCACCCCCACCGAAGACCGCCACCCGGTCGAGCCCCTCCGCCGACCGAGCCGCGAAGTCCCGCGGCCAGCCGAGCCCGTCGTCCACCGGTCCTGGGTCATCCACCACGCGCTGCACCCTCCTCAGCGATCACCATCCCGGCGAGCCTAGGAGCGCACGCACCGCCAGACCCGGTGGTGACGATGAGTCGGCCTGTAGGCGGGGTTCTGTTCCCCGGGCCCTTGCGGGGATCCGGTTCGGTGACCATCCATCTGTGCGGCCTACCTGAGGGTTCCTCCGGAGAGGAGCGGACGGGCCGCCCTGCCCTCGATTTGGCCTTGCTCCCGGTGGGGGTTGCCGAGCCGCTGGGATCGCTCCCAGCGCTGGTGCGCTCTTACCGCACCGTTTC
>CAZCVS010000248.1:0-1625 GCA_964501845.1 uncultured Iamiaceae bacterium | reverse complement strand
GGCTCTCGCCAGCACCGGCGCCCTGTGGAGCCCCGACCTTCCTCGACACCATCACCGCCGGAGCGGGTCCGATGCCGCGGCCACCCGGCCGACTCATCGTCGGGTCCAGTGTGGCCGATGCGCCGTCCGCAGCGAGAACTTGGTCAGCTCTCGGCTTCGTCCTCGGATTCCTCGGCGACGCCGGCATCCGCGGTGGCGACCGTGACGTAGGCCTCGTTCGGGATGAGGTCCTGGAGGGGGAACAGCGCCGAGTCGGGCGGCGCACCGGCGCCTCCGTTGCCCATCAGGGCGTTGCGGCGGGCGGCGGCCTCGGCGTAGCCGGCGAACTGGGCCCGGCCCTCGACCTGCGTGAAGGAGGCGACGGCGGCGATGTAGGTCGCGACGAGGGTGCTCTCCAGGCCGGCGAAGAAGTTGAGGATCACGGCCTCGTTGCCCTTGTCGAGCTCCACCATGACGGGGTCGACCGTGTTGTCCTGGAGCCACTCGTTGGGCTCGTCGACACGGAACTCGGCCGGGGTCTCCTCCTGGAACGCCTCGGCGGCTGCCTGATGGTCGGTGGCGAAGCGGGCGGCCTCTGCCTTCCACTCGTCGGACAGCTTCGGTCCGTACTTCTCGTAGAGGTCAGCGGCGAGCAGCTCGAGCGAGGTGGCGGTGCGCAACAGGTCGATGTCGTATGCCAGGTCCGCCTCGGAGATCTTCGGCAGCGGCGCCTCCGGCGGGGCGATGGTGGTGGACGGGTCCACGCCGGACTGGCCGGCGGACTGGTCGGACTTGGTGCCGCAGGCGGCCAGGAACGCAGCCGCGGCGGCCCCGAAGGCGCCGGTGCGGATGAGCTGGCGCCGGGTGGTGCCCGAGGCGGGGGAGGAGGTGGGGTTCATCGTGTGCTCCTGGTGCTTCGGGCGCTCAGTCGTTGGCCGACGGGGCCGAGGTCTCGGTGTCGTCGGCGGGCTCGGGCGTCGAGTCGTCGGTCTGGCTGTCGTCGGTCGATCCGGCGGCCGTGGTGGTCGTGGCGGCGGAGTCGGCGTCGGTGCCGGTGGGGATGGTCAGAGCAGCGTCGCCGCTGTTGGTGGCGGGGGTGACCGTGGCGATGGCGGCCCCCGCCCCGACGGCGAGCAGCGCCGCCTGCTGGCCCTCGACCGCGAGGACCTGGGCGACGGTGCGGGCCGTGGACTTCTCCTTCAGCTGCGCGATGCCGGAGAGGTGCGTGGCGGCCAGGGTCTCCTCGACCTCGGCGAGCGCCGTCAACACGGCGTTCTGGTCGGCGGCGGCGTTGACCGCGTCGACGGCGCGCTTGGCGAGCTGAGCGTCGGCGAGGGCTTCGCCGGCATCAGGGTCCCGCAGATCCACGAGCGTGTCGGCGACGGCCTGGTGGTGGCTTTGGAACTGGAGCGCATGGTCCGACCACTCGTCGTCGAGGAGCCCGCCGCCGATGGCCGCGGTGTAGGCCGCCACCGCAGCCAGTTCCAGCGCGGTGCCGAAGGCGGCGAAGTCGGGGTCGCCGAGGGTTCCCTGGTCCGCCGGACGGGCGCCGGCGAGCGGCGTGACCGAGAGGTGGGGGAGGGCCAGTGCACCTGCCGTGACCAGGGCGCCGCCGACGGCGGTCCGGGTCAGGAAGGTCCGGCGGC
>CAZCVS010000247.1:0-5427 GCA_964501845.1 uncultured Iamiaceae bacterium | reverse complement strand
GGCCGTGGCCCGCTACACGCAGCCCCACCTGCACGACCGCCTCGCACCGGAGCGCACGCACGGCCTGCGCCGTCACGTCGCGCCAGCCCTCGCCCTGGGAGCGCTCTCGCTCGTGCTCGTGTCCGTGGCTCAGCCGACCCGCGAGGAGCGGGTTCCCCGGGAGAAGGGGGTCGTCGTGCTCGCCATCGACACCTCGCTGTCGATGCAGGCCACCGACATCAGCCCGACCCGCCTCGAGGCCGCGATCGACGGGGCCACCGCCTTCGTCGACGAGCTGCCCGAGGGCATCGAGGTCGGCCTGGTGTCGTTCGACTCGAACGCCCGGCTCCTCGTCTCGCCGACCACCGACCACGAGGCGGTGCAGGCCGCCATCGGCACCCTCACCACCAACGCCCGCACCGCGACCGGTGAGGGCGTGTACGCGTCGCTCGACGCGGTCGAGGCCGCCCTCGCCGACGACGCCGACTCGGCCGACCAGGTCCCGGCGGCGATCGTGCTGCTGTCCGACGGCGTCGAGACCGTGGGCCGTTCCGTCCACAGCGCCACGCAGGCAGCCGTCGACGCCGAGGTTCCGGTCAGCACCATCGCCTACGGCACCCCGACCGGGACGGTGACGATCGACGGCCAGGCCATGGAGGTCCCCGCCGACGCCCGCACCATGGAGCTGGTCGCCGACGCCACGGGCGGCACGTACTTCGAGGCCACCTCCGCCGGCGAGCTCCAGGACGTGTACGCGGACATCCAGACCACGATCGGCTACGAGACCGAGCCCCGAGAGGTGGGACGGGCCCTCATCGGGGGCGCGTTCGTGCTGCTGCTCGCCGCCAGCGCAACCGCCATCCTCACCAGCGCCCGCCCGCTCTAAGGACCAGACCATGACCCTCATCGCCCCCGATCGGCTCTGGCTGCTGCTCGCCGTGGCCGGCCTCGTCGCCGCCTACGTGGTGGCCCAGCACCGCCGCACCGCGCCCGCCGTCCGCCACCCCGACCTCGCCCTGATCGACCGCTTCGCCCCGCGCTGGGCCGGCTGGCGCCGCCACCTGACCGCGCTCGCCCTCGTCCTGGCGCTCACCGCCCTGGTCGTGGGACTGGCGCGCCCCGCCCATGCGGTCACGGTCGAGCGCAAGGAGGCCGTGGTCGTGCTGGCCCTCGACGTGTCCAAGTCCATGACCGCCACCGATGTGTCCCCCACCCGCCTGGCCGCCGCCCAGGCCGCGGCGAAGGAGTTCGTCTCCTCGGCCCCCGAGGGCTACCGCATCGGCCTGGTCACGTTCTCGGCCGAGACCCGCACGCTCGCCTCGCCCACCACCGACCGAGACGAGCTGCTGGCGGCGATCGACTCGATCGAGGCCGCGAACGGCACCGCCGCCGGCGACGGCCTCAGCACCGCCATCGACGTGATCGAGGCCGACGCCACCGCCCAGACCACGGGGACCGATGACGGCGACGACGAGACCTACCGCGCCGTCATCTTGCTGGCCGACGGTGACAGCGCCACCGGCCAGACCCTGGAGGAGGCGGCGGAGGGCGCGGTCGAGGCCGACATCCCCGTGTTCACCATCGCCTACGGCACCGACGACGCCACCATCGTGGTCGACGGCAAGACCATGGATGCCGGTGCCGACCCGGCGGCCATCGCCGCGGTCGCCGACCAGACCGGTGGCACGGACTACACCGCCTCCACCAGCGCCGAGCTCTCCGACGTGTACGGCCAGATCGGCACCACCATCGGCACCGCCACCGAGCACCAGGAGCTCACCGTCCCGCTGGCCCTGCTGGCGGCGGCGCTCCTGTCGCTCACGATCATCGCCACCACCGCCTGGACCCCGCGCCTGACGTGACCCGAGCCGCTCAGGGGACCCCGTAGCCGCTGACGGCCACCGTGAGCTCGCCGTCGTCCGGCGGGTCGTCGAAGACGAAGACCAGGTCCTCGGTCTCGCCACCGGCGAGGAAGTCGATCGTCTGGTCGCCCTCGATCGCCTCCCCATCGACGAGCAGGGTGGCGGTGACCTGGACGTTGGCGGCGGTCGCATCGCCGTCGTTCGTGACCTCGACCGCGACGAAGTGCTGACCGTCGATGACTCGAACCGGTCCGACCCGTTCCGCCTTCGGGGCCGCATCGCGCTGCCCCCCGGTCAGCTGGACGGCGATGAGGCCGATGACGCCCAGGAGGATCACGGCCGACACCGCGAAGGTGACCCACTCAGCCGTGGTGCGCGACCTGCGGCCGCTCAAAGCGCCAGCCGCCCCGCCGCACCGCCGACGGCCGCCGGCAGGCCGAGCACCACCACCCGCGCGAGGAGGTCGTCCGCGGGAGCCAGCCCCCGTTGGAACACCCACAGGAGCAAGGCGGCGACGGCGAGGGCCACCAGGTAGCAGACGATCGTCTCGGTGAGCGGATGCTGGAGCGGGCCCTGCTGGCCGTGGCGCCGCTCCTGACCGGCGAAGCCGGCGGCGAACACGATCCCGTAGGACATGACGAGCGACGCCGCCACCACCAGGAGCAGCCAGGCCGGTGTCATGGTGCTGGCGATGAGCGGGATCTCGTCGGTCGGGGCGATGCTCAGGGCGATGAACGTGGCGCCGATCGTCGTCGCACCCAGGTCGGCCAGATCGTCGTGGAGCCCGGCGTCGCGACCGGTGCCGCCGCCGGGCTCGGCCTCGCTCGACCGGCCGCCCCGCAGGAAATGCCGCGCCAGCCCGATGCCGAGGCAGAACGGCACCGCCTCGTAGAGGACCTTGCCCAGCCAGACCTGCACCGGCGTCTCAACGGTGATCTCCCGGACCAGGACCAGCACCGCGCTGGTGACGACGATGCCGATCGCCAGCGCCTCCACCGAGTCGGCGGCCGCATCGCGCAGGCGCACGTCACGGCTCGATCGGAAGCCTTCGGTCATGTTCAAGATCAGCAGCGGGAGGAAGAGCAACCCCAGGACCAGCAGCATCTGGACCGGCTCGGTGTGGGTTCCGGTCCACCACACCTCCATCGTGAAGAGCAGCGGAACCCCGAACAGCAGCCCGCCGGAGACGGCGCGCACCACCTCGATCAGCTCCTCGCGCCACGGACCGTCGTCCGCCTCGCCCCAGACCGTGGGCGCTCCGATCGTCGTCATGGCCCGCCGGTACCCGGCGACCCGCTCCGACAACCTCGAGACGGTGGGTCAGCCGCCTGCCGACCCACCGTTCGGGTCGATCAGCTGACGCGGGCGTCGTAGGCCGCGGATGCGAGGATGGCGGCGATGAGGGTGCGTCGGGGGGTGCCGGCCTTGAGCTGAGGCTCCCACAGCTTGTTCTCGGCGTCGGTCGGGGTCCTGCGGAGCATGCCCGTGTAGACGTTGACCACGTCGGTCAGGGCACGGGTCTTGTTCTGGTACTCGTTGGATTCGGAGAAGCCGACCATGACCTCGCCACGGGTCTTGGTCTTCTTGTCGAGCTTGCCGGTCCAGGACTTGATGCCGCCGGCGTCGCCGGGGCGGCCGAGGACGTTCTTGTAGACGAGTTCGACGAAGGCCTTGTTGGAGAGCTTGCCGTAGCGCCGGGTGAACTCGCTGGACGAGGCGAACGAGGCCGAGATGGCGTTGATGCGGGTTCCGGCACGGGACTTCTTCGTCCAGTAGTTGAGGCCGCCGATGTCCGGTAGCCGCAGGAAGTAGGCCTGGAACAGGCGGATCATCGGCGACTGCTTCGCCCATTCCGGGAAGCTCACCGCCTGGTCCACGGCACCGGCCGGGGTGAGGGTGCCGTTGCCGAGCGACGTGGTCCACGTCGCTCGCTCGCCGGTGGTGGCCGACCGGAGGCGGAAGTCGAGGTACTGGCGGTTGGCCAGGTTCGCCAGGCTGGCGAACGGCGGTGCCGCGAAGGCCGAGACCGCGGACTGCGGACCGACGCCGGCGCTGGTGCGGGCGGCAGTCCGGAACCGATAGGTGGTGCCGGCGGTCAGCCCGGTCACGACCGTGCTGGTGGCTCCGGCGGCCACGTCCTGGGTCTTCAGTGCGGTCGACGAGGTGCCGGCGAACGTCGACACCCGCCACGCCGAACCTGCGGTGCACGCGCCCTTGGCGATGCTCACCGTCACGGTCGTAGCGGTCGCGGCCGACACGACCGGGGTCCCCGGTGTGCAGGTGGGCGTGGTCTCGAGGCTCAGCGCGACGGTGACCGGATCGAGGGGCGTGTCGGCGGTGTAGAAGCCGGCGAGCACCGGCACGCCTGCCTCGGTCAGCGTCGCCGGGATGCTGGCCACCCGGTACGACGATGAGGTCGACGTCGGGGAGACCCCGCTCAGGTCCAGGGTGGCGAACACGATGTCGTCGTAGGTCTGGGGTGCTCCGGGCGTGCTGGAGGCGGGGTCGTACACCCGCGAGACGGCGTCGACGACCAGCGTCCCCGAGGTCCCGTTGATCGAAACCCGGACATCGGAGATGGTCACGTCGAGGACGCCCCCGTGCCCGAGGAACCGCAGCTTGCCACGGGTGTCGATCGAGGCGGCTGAGCCGTCCTTCGAGCCCGAGTCGGCGGGGAAGGTGAACACGCCGTTCGACGGTGCCTGGCTGGCCCCCTCGGTGACCGCGATGGCCCCGGCGGCTCCCGGGCTGACGATGTAGCTGCGGAACGACGCCTTCACGCCCCAGGTGACGGTGCCGCTCGTGGCGGCGACGGGCGCCGCCGACGCCGGAGCGGCGGCCAGAACGAGGACGCTGGACACCACGGCGACGAGGAGAGCGACAGCACCGGTACGGCGCGAGCGGGCGTGGGGGGCAGGCATGGCGGTCCTTCGTCGACGAACGAGTTAGGGAACCCTAACTGAACCCCTCGCCCCGCCCAACAGCGGACGCGACGATCGGTCGTGATCTCGGCCCGGACGCGACGGAGGACCGGCCGCGCGGCCGGTCCTCCGATTCGACTGCTCTGGCCCCGCCGGCCCCCGTTCTGCTACTCGATGCGCAGGCCGGAGATGGCCCGGGAGATCACGAGCTGCTGGATCTGCTCGGTGCCCTCGTAGATGTCGAAGATCTTGGCGTCGCGATGCATGCGCTCCACGCCGTACTCCCGGGTGTAGCCGTAGCCGCCCAGGATCTGGATGGCCCGCTCGGTGGCCCACACCGCGACGCGGCCGGCCTTGAGCTTGGACATCGAGCCCTCGGCGTTGACGTAGCCACCGCCGTTGCGGCTGAGCCACGCGGCGCGGTGCACGAGGAGGCGGGCGGCGTCGATCTCGGTCGCCATGTCGGCCAGCATGAAGGCGATGGCCTGGTTGTGGATGATGGCCTTGCCGAACGCGTTGCGCTCCTGGGCGTACTGGAGGGCGATCTCGTAGGCCGCCCGGGCGACACCGATGGCCTGGGCGCCCACGGCCGGGCGGGTGGCCTCGAAGGTGGCCATGGCCGGCTGCTTGCCGGAGGACTCCTTCTTCGGCTTGGTCAGGGCCTC
>CAZCVS010000246.1:0-5437 GCA_964501845.1 uncultured Iamiaceae bacterium | reverse complement strand
GGCAGCCGCCTGCGGGTGGTCGCCAACGTGGCCGCCGGCTACGACAACATCGACACCGCCCGCGCCGCCGAGCTCGGGATCACGGTGTGCAACACGCCCGGGGTGCTCGACGAGACCACGGCGGAGCTGGCCTTCTCCCTTGCCCTCATGGCGCGCCGTCGCACCACCGACGCCGAGCACGTCCTGCGGGACGGACGGTGGAGCGGGTGGGACATCAACGGCTTCCTCGGCCACGACCTCGCCGGCGCCACCATGGGCGTCGTCGGCTGGGGCCAGATCGGCCGGGCGCTGGGCCGGCGGGCCGAGGCGTTCGGCATGGACGTCGTGCACACCGCCCGCCGGCCCACCGGCGAGCCCGGGTACCTGCCCGCGCTCGACGAACTGCTCGAGCGGGCCGATGTCGTGTCGCTCCACGTGCCGCTCACCACCGACACGCACCACCTCATCGGCGCCTCGCAACTCGAGCTCATGGGACCGACGTCCGTGCTGGTCAACACCGCACGAGGGCCGGTGGTCGACGAAGCCGCCCTCGCCGACGCGCTCCACGCCGGGACGATCTTCGGTGCCGGCATCGACGTCTACGAGCACGAGCCGTCCGTCCACCCCCGCCTGCTCGACGCCCCGGGCGCGGTGCTGCTCCCCCACATCGGCAGCGCCACCGTCGCCACCCGCACCGCCATGGCCCGCGCCGCGTCCACGGCCGTCGTCGACGTCCTCGCCGGACGATCGACCGCGGCTGCTGTCACCACCACCCCGACTCCGAGAGGACCCGAACGATGATCGACCCTGAACTGCTGGAACGCCTCCGCGGCTACGACACCCCGACGCTGTCGAACTCGCTCGGCGGGCTCACCGACCGCTCGAAGACCGAGGGCTTCACCCGGCCACCGATCCACTCGATCTTCCCGGACCTGCCCCCGATGGTGGGCTACGCGGTGACCCTGACCATCCGGTCCGAGACACCGCACGCCACCTCGGACCCGGCGGCGCCCATGGCCCCGCTCTACGAGGCCGTGCAGCAGGTGGCCGGGCCGAAGATCGTGGTGGTCCAGGACCTCGACGGCGGCGCCGGGTGCCTCTGGGGCGAGGTCAACTCCAGCATCTGCCTGGCGCTCGGCTGCGAGGGCGTCATCACCGACGGCCTCGTCCGGGACCTGCCCGACGTCGAGGCGCTCGGGTTCCGGTACCTCGCCCGCGGCATCGGCGTCGCCCGGGCCTACGTGGAGGTCGTCGACACCGGGATCCCCGTCGAAGTCGGCGGCACCCGCTTCGAGCCGGGCGACCTCGTGCACGCCGACCGCCACGGCGCGCTGATCATCCCCCACGGCGCCGCCGAGGGCCTGCCGGCTGCGGCCGACGCCACCATCGCCAAGGAGCAGCGGATGCTCGACTGGGTCCGCTCCCCCGAGTTCGACCCCGCCGAGATCCCCGCCCGCCGCATCCAGCACTGACGGGCGATCGGCCGGCCGTTCGGTCGGCCGCCGGCCGCGGCGGTCAGCGGTGGACCAGCCAGCGGACCTCGTGGGCTGAGACCGCAGGATTGGAGATGCGGGCGTGCGGCCCGCCTTCGAGCGCCGGCCACTGCGACGCGTACCGGCGGAGCGCGTCGAGCTTGGCCAGGCGCTCCGGTTCGTCGAGGTGGGTGACGATCGGCTCGAACTGCTCCGGCGCGGCCACCTCGGCCAGCGTGCTCACCCACACGGCGTCGGGCACCAGGTGCGGATCGGGATCGTCGCCCGTCACCCACGACGGCCAGCCCATGTTGGTGGCGTACGGGAGGTCGGCGTAGAGCGAGAGGTCGGTTCCCGTCGACGCCGCCAGCTCGACGGCCGCCGCCCGGGCGGCGAGGTGGTCGGGGTGGCGTCCGATCCCCGCCGGGGCGACGAGCATCGAGCACCGGTCGACCGCGGCGGCGATCGAGGCCGTGAGCTCGCCCGGGTCCGGCGGTGCCGTCCGGTACTGGTCGTCGAGGTGATCGAGGTGGATCGACCGCCGCCCCGCGGCCGCGACCGCATCGTGGTCCTCTTGACGCCGCAACCGCATCAGCGCGGCCGAGTCGGTGGTTCCGAAGACGGGGTCGAACCGACCGCTCGTCCCCTCCGCAGGCACCCCCGCGAAGACCACCACGACGCCCACCTCGCCCGAGGGGTCGGCGCGAAGGACGGACCACGCGCTCAGGACCGCATCATCGAGGTGGGGCGAGATCACCACCACGGGACCGTCCGAATCGCCGATCACGACACTCCACGGGTTCAGGGGCAGGGCGCTGGTCGTACGATCTTCGCGCATGGGTGCGGATTTCACGTTTGCCGTCGTCGGGCGGAACGAGGAGGCGACGCTTCCGGTCGCCCTCGGGTTCGCGCTGGAGGCCGCGGAAGCCGGTGACCGGGTCTGGTTCGTGGACAGCGGCTCCACCGACCGGTCGGCGCAGATCGCAGCCGCGCTCGGCGCCGAGGTCGTGGCCGCGCCGCGGGGCAAGGGCCGGGCCATGCAGATCGCCTTCGACCGCTGTCGCGACGGCCACCTCGTCTTCCTCGATGCCGACTACGAGTGGTCCGATCGCAACATCCCCGCCGAGCTGCGCGCCCAGGCCGTACAGACCGACGCCGACATGGTCGTGGGCACCTACGAGGAGGCCGGTCGCCGGCGCGTGGTCATGCCCGGCGTGTACCACCCGCTGGTGGGTGCGCTGGTGCCCGAGGCGCTCGACCACATCGACATCGCGCTGAGCGGCTTCCGCGCCGTCCGACCCCACGTGCTGCGCAACCCGCTGCCACCGGGCTACGGCGCCGAGACCCACCTCAACCTCGAGGCGACGTTCGGCGGGGACCGGGTCACCAGCTGCCCCGTCGGCGGGTTCCGAGGGTCGCTCCGGGGCTACACGAACATCCCCGCCATCCTCGACGACGTGGCCGCGGCCATCCTCGACGGGGCCATCCGCCACGGCCGGCTGAGCGCCGAGGCTCGCCCAGCGTGGGACGCTTGGGTCGACGGCGTGCGCGACCTCGTCGCCGACCAGCCGTCCCCGGGAGCCGACGAGTCGTCGTTCACCGCCCGGCTCGATGCCCTCGCCGCCCGGCCGCTGCCACCGACCCAGCTCACCGAGGCACGGTGAGCGTGGCGACCGCGGTGGCCACGCCCGAACGGTTCACCTTCGAGCCCTGCGGTGATCTGGCGTCGATCCGCGACACGTGGATCGACCTCGCCGGCCGCAGCGACAACGTCTTCGCGACCTACGAGTGGCTGGCGACGTGGTGGCGCCACTTCGGTCGTGACCGGCGGCTGCTGACGACCGTCGTCCGAGACCGCTCCGGTGACGTCGTGGCCATCTTGCCGCTGTACCTCGCGGCGCACCGACCGGTCCGCACCCTCCGGCTGCTCGGCCACGGCGCCACCGATCAGCTCGGTCCCGTCTGCGCGGTGGCGGACCGGGACCGTGCGCGCCGGGCGATGGCCGCCTTCCTCGACCAGGTGACCGACCAGCCGTGGGATCTGGTCATCGCCGACGAGCTCCCGGTGACGACCGATCCGGACCCGACGAGCCACGCCCGGATGTTGTCGCGGCACCCCACCCACGTCGTCGGGCTCGAGGGCGTCAGCGGCGACCAGTGGCTCGCCCGCCGATCCGCCAACCTGCGGACCCAGCTGGCGCGCGGATCCCGGACCCTCGCGACCACCGGATCGGTCACGTACCGGACCACCGACGATCCGGCGCAGGTGGATGCCGACCTCGCGCAGCTCATCGCCCTCCACGAGCGCCGCTGGGCCGGCGACGGCGGGTCGCGCTCGTTCACGGGCCGGGAGGCGTTCCACCACGACATCGCCCGGACCTTCCTCGACCGGGGCTGGCTGCGGCTCCGGTTCGTCGAGGTCGACGGCACGCCGGTGGCCGGGCTGTACAGCTTCCGGTTCGGGGGCGTGGAGTCGCACTACCAGAGCGGACGGGAGCCGGCGTTCGACCGTCACTCCGTCGGCCTGCTGCTGCACCGCCACGCCATCCGCGCCTGCGCCGACGAGGGCGTGCTCGAGTACCGGTTCCTCCGAGGCGACGAGCGCTACAAGCGCCGGTTCGCGGACCGCGCCGTCGAGCAGGAGTCGGTGCTCTGGGCGCGAGGACCGCTCGGTCGGGCGGCGGGCGCCGCCATCGCCCGACTGCCGAAGCTGACCCGGCCCCAGCTCCGGTGGGTGCCCGCCTCGCTGGCCTGGGGCACCGGCGGCTCGCCCCGCTGGGGGCAGCCGTGATCGTCGAGCCGGTCCAGGTCGAGCGCGCCGGCGTTCGCGCCGAGCGATCGAGCCTGCTGCGCTTCGACGACCGGGACCTCCGCCTGACCGTGACCGGACCGGCTTCGGTCATCGACGGCTCCGACGACGCCTCCTCGCCCACCGCAGCCGCGCTCGCCTACGGCATGCGCCACGAGGACGAGCTCCGGATCGACGGGCCGGTCGACCGGCTGCTCCTGCGCCACTTCGAGGAGATCCAGGCCGTCTACCGCGCCTGGGACATCCAGTCCTCGGCGGTCTCGGTCACCGCGCCGATCACGGGGCCTGGTCCCAGCCGATCGGAGCGGCGTCAGGCACGGCGCCGCACCCGCCCCCGGCGCGCCGCGTTCTTCTCCCGCGGCGTCGACTCGATCTACACCGCAGCGCGCCGGGCAGACCGAGACGAGCTCGACGCGCTCGTCTTCGTCGATGGGCTCGAGCCCCGTCACGACGACACGGTCCGGGCCGAGGAGATCCGCCTGGCGACCGAAGGGGCACGGCACCTGGGGCTCGAGCTGATCGTCGTGGCGTCCAACGTTCGCGAGCTGTTCGACCCGGCCGGCTTCGACTGGGAGGACGCGGTCGGCGCCGCTCTGGCCAGCGTGGCGCTCGCCCTCGCCGGCGGGTTCGACGAGGTGGTGATCCCGTCGAGCGACAGCTACGACACCGTCGAGCCGTGCGGGACCAGCCCGCTCCTCGATCCGCTGTTCTCCACCTCCCGCCTGACCGTCGTGCACGACTCGCTCGTCCACTCCCGGTTGGGCAAGGTCGGGTGGCTGGTGGCGAACCGGCCCGACCTCCTGGGCGACATCAAGGTGTGCTTCAAGGAGAACCGGGCGGACAACTGCGGGCGGTGCGGGAAGTGCCTCCTCACCATGGTGGCGCTGCAGATCCACGGCGTCCTCGACCAGGCGACCGCATTTCCGTCCGCCATCGACCCCGACGACATCCGGGCCTTCCACCTGCCGACGTACAAGGCCCGTGCCGATTGGGTCGAGGTCGCTCGGGCGCTGGAGACGACGGGCCGCGACGGTGCCCTCCGATCAGCGGCACTCGACACCCTCCGCTCCTCCACCCTGGCGGCCGCTACGAGGCAGGACCAGCTCGGCAACCCCGTCTGGTCCGGTCCGTTCTGGCTCCGGAACCACCGCCTCAACGAGGTGCTGGCGCTGGTGGT
>CAZCVS010000245.1:0-5457 GCA_964501845.1 uncultured Iamiaceae bacterium | reverse complement strand
CCCGCATCACCACCGACCCCATGCGGGCGAGCGCGGCCTGGGCTCCCAGATCTTGGGCTGAGCGCTCGGCCTGGGCGAACCAGCGGTCGGCTTCGTCGGGGCGGGAGGCCAGCGCAGCGAGGCGTCCGAGCTGGTGGCTCACCGGGCCCCAGTACGCCCCGCCTCCGCCGTAGCAGTTCAAGACCGCCTGGAGGTTCGCGGCGGGCAGCAGCAGCTCGCTCAGCGTGGCGGCTGAGGGGCGGTCGTCGAGCTGCGTCGCGGCGTCCGCCAGCACCACCAGCGTCAGCAGCCGGTTTGAGTCCTGGGGCACGGACGTGAACGCGGCGTCGCGGAAGCGCCCGTAGGACCGGGCGGCCAGGTCGGCGTCGCCGGCCTCCGCCGCACAGAGGGCGAGGACCGCCCGGTAGCAGGGGATGTGGGGGTTGGCGTCGACCGCTCCCGCCAGCAGGTCGAGGACCTCGCCGGACCGCCCCTGGTAGAGGCGGATGTCCACCAGGTTCACGCCGAGGCAGGCCTCGGCGCCGGGCTCGTCGGGGCCGGCGAGGGCAGCGGCCTCGAACGCCAGCTGCTCGGCCCGGTCGAGGTCGCCGTCGACGAGCGCGTCGAGACCCCGCCACGCGGCCGTCGCCCACCGCCAGTAGGGGTGCTCGGAGCGGTCGGCCAGGGCCACGGCCTCGTCGAGCGTCTGGCGCGACTCGGCACGGCGCCCGCACAGGAGCAGGTCCTCGTGGCGGTAGGACAGCGCCGCGATCGTGGCATCGACGCTGCGACCCGACGGGGCGATGGCCAGGACCTGGTCGACATCGTTCAGGCGGTCGCTGATCTGGGCTGGGTCCAGCCGGGCGAGCCGGGTGATGAGCAGGGCGCGGGCGGTCAGGTGCGTGTCGGGCGGGTCCAGCGCTCGGGCCAGGGCCATGGCGTGCTCGGCCATCGCAGCGCGCTCGGCCGCGGGCGCCGTCAGCGCGAGCGCCTGGGCCAGCTCGCCCTCGAGGTGGCAGATCAGCGTGTCGCGCCGGACGCGCTCGGCGCGGGTGGCGGGGTCGGCGGCGGGGCCGCGGTCGATCGGAAGCCGGGCGTCGAGCGCCTCGATCCCGTCGATCGCCTCGCGCAGGAGGGCGGCCTGCTGCAGGTCGGTCAGGTGCTGGGTCGCGCCTCGGCCGGCGCGACCCACGAGCACGAGGACCGCTTCGGCCAGCTCGAGCGGGAGGCGGTGGACCCGGGTGAGGGCGAGGACCTCGTTGGCCAGGGCCTCGGCCTCGTCGCGGCGACGCTGGAGGTGCGCGGTGCTCGCCAGCCCGGTGAGCGCTCCGGCGCGGATGGCGGGATCGTCAGGGGCGACGCGAGCCGCCTCGTCGTAGAGGGTCTCGGCCAGCGCCCAGGCCCCCGAGTCGAGTGCTTCGCGCCCCGCCAGCAGGAGGCAGCGTCCGGCGTCGAGCGCGTGCGCGGGGCCGGCCTGCGTCAGGTGGTGGGCGATCTCCGCGTGCCGGCCGGGCGCCAGTCCGCCGGCCCCCACGGCCTCGGCGACGGCGAGGTGCATGCGAGCCCGCCGGGTCGGGCTGATCCGCTCGTAGACCGCGTCGCGGGTGATCAGGTGGGGGAACGCGAAGACGTCGATCCGGTCGGTCTCCACGAGGAACCCGTCCTCCACCAGGAGCTCGAGCTGGTCGAGCGCCTCGTCGGCGTCGACGTGCGCGCACCGGGCCACCGTCGAGAGCGCCAGCTCCTCACCGATGACCGCGGCGAGGTCGAGACGGGCCCGGACCGGCTTCGCCAGCGCGTCGGCGCGATCGCCGATCCAGCTGCGCACGGCATCGGGCACCGACCCCGGATCGATGCGCTCGCCGGTGCGCCGAGGGACGATGGCCAGCTCGGACACGAAGAACGGGTGGCCGCCCGTTCGCCGGTGGAGCTCCCCGGCCTGCTCGGCGGCGCGCTCGTCTGGTTCGTCGAAGAGCGGTTCCAGGTCGGCGGGCTCGAGCCCGCGCAGCCGGAGCTGGGTGGTGGGGAGCGACCGCTGGATGCGGGCGAGGACCTCGTGGACCGCCGCCGAGGGGTTGCGGGTCGTGGCCACGATCAGCAGGGGGCCTTGCAACCCGGTCACCGTCTGCTCCAGGGCCGCGGTGACGTCGTCGCTCGCCCACTGCAGGTCGTCGACGACGAGCACCGACGGCCGGGCCGTCAGCAGGCGCATGCCGACGGCGATGGTCCGCAGGGCGTCGGCGCGAGCGAGCGCCGGGCCCGTGGGTGTCGAGTCGGCTCGGGCGCCGGTCCGGTTTGGGGCCGTCTGCACCGCGGACACGAGCGGCTCGAACGGGAGACCGGCACCGGGGAAGCAGCGGGCCCATCGCACCTCGGCTCCTTCTCGGGCGGCGACCGCGCCCAGCTGCTCGGCCAGTCGGGTCTTGCCGATCCCGGACTTGCCGTGGATCACGACCAGGTGGGGAGCGGCGTCGGTGACCGTCGCCTGCCAGCTGGCGACCAGCTGGTCCATCTCGGTGCGGCGGCCGAGGAAGATCCGCTCCGTGTCGGTGTCGGTGTCGGTGTCGGCGGCCGCGGCCGCGGTCGCCACCGGCGGTACGGGGGCGGCTGCCACGGAAGGTCGGGTGCCTCCGACGAGCGAGGCCACGGCGTCCGACGGCCCGACCCCGAGCTCGTCGGCGAGCAGGCCGGCCAGTCGGCGGTACGCGTCGACGGCGTCGCCGCGCCGACCGCCGTCGAGGAGCGATCCGATGAGCAGCTCGTGGACGCCCTCGTCGAGCGGGTTGCGGCCGATCCAGGCCGCGGCCGTCTCGATCGCCAGGTCGGGGCGGTCGGTGGCGCGCAGCGCCTCGATGCGCGCGAGGACGCCGCGGCGGCCGATCTCGGCGATGCGGTGCTGCTGCGAGCGGATCCAGTCGCCGTCGCCGGCAGGGAGGAACGGCCGTTGCAGCGGGTCCAGCCAGTCGGCGACCAGGCGCTGGGCTGCCTCCGGATCGCCGGCTGCGAGGGAGCGTTCGGCGGCGTCGACGGCGCGCTCGGCCACCACGACGTCCACCGCGCACCCCGGGCCGGCTTGGAGGCGCACCGTCCCGTCGCCGAGGGAGGAGACCTCGGCGTCGAGCCCGGCGGTCGCCACCAGCTCTCGGACCTTGGACACGACGCCGCGCACGGCGCCCTGCCAGTGCTCGGCGAGCGGACGGTCACCCCACAGCAGCTCGGCGATCTCGCCCCGACCCACCGGACGGCGCTCCAGCAGCAAGAACGCGAGCAGCACCTGGACCTGGGGCCGGGTGACCGGAACCGACCGCCCGTCGGGCCCGCGCAGGACGACCGCGCCCAACAGGTCGGCGCGCCCGGTGGTCGGGACGGGTCCCGCCCCGTCCGTGGTGGATCGTGTCGACACCATCGCCCTCCCTCCACGGCCGGCGATGGGTCAGGGTACCGCGGCCCGCCCTCGCAGGCCGTCGACCAGATGGTCTGACCGGCGCCCCTGGGAGGCCGGCTCAGCGCTTGGCGATCTTGGCGATCTTGATGCCGTCGCGGAGGTTGAGGGTGAGGCGCACCGCGCCGCTGCTGTAGGTGCCGCACGACCCGTTGACCGTGCCGCCCGTGGGGCAGAGGTGCTCGAGCTGGGCGTCGCGGATGTAGTTCTTCTTCGGGTCCTTCGAGGTGCCGCAGCGGCTACCCGTCTCCCGCGGCGAGAGGCAGGTGGCCGCCCGGGTGGGGACGCTGCGGTTCGGGGTGAGCAGCCGGCCACCGTCGTAGAAGGCGACCTGGTTGGCGGGCGCCGCGGCCAGGTCCTTCAGCGCCGTGAACACCAGGTTGGACTGGGCGAGCGTGGGCCTGCGGGCCGGCGCGCCCACGATCACGATCTTCGTCTTGCCGTTGCGGTAGCGGTTGATCAGCGTCTGCACGTCCTTGCGGTACCGGGTGGCGAGGGCCTGGCCCTTCTCGCCGGCCATGCAGTTGTCCTGGAACGAGCCGCTGTTGCCCGCGTAGTTGATGACCACCACATCGGGCACGTAGGCGACCTTCTTGGCCTGCGCGATCCCGTTGCACGGCGAGGTCATGTACCTCGTCCCGCTCCAGTCGACGCGGTAGCCCGAGAGGATGGAGGCGGCATCGCCCGACCCCTTGGCCTCGATGGTCAGCGAGTCGCCGAAGACCACCACCCGGGGCCCGGTGGGCGGTTGGCAGGCCGTGACCAGGCCCACCGTGGTGGCGATGAGGGCGAGGAAGAGGGCGGTGCGGGTCATGGCCCCTCGACGCTACCGCGAGGGCTCGGGGACCGAACAGGTCACGTCTGGCGCGGTGGTGCCGACAGGGACACCATGGCTCCGATCGGCCACCAGCGCATCGCGCAGCGATTCTCCGTGGTCACCACGCCCATCTGGTGGAAGGTGCCGAAGCGGCGCGGCCTCACGGCGCGGTCGAAGCCGGTGCTCGCCGAGGCGGCGATCATCGAGGTCTCGATCATGGGCGCCGCCATCGTCGCCCCGCTGAGGTGGCGGGCCGTCGTCGGCAGCCGGGTCGAGGTGCAGTGGGAGGACCAGACCGGGTTCGTCCTCATCCGCCGCGAGGTGCCCTACCCGAACTCGACCACGCTCGCGCTCTACGGCGTGGAGTACGCCGACAACGGCTCGCCGTTGGCCAAAGCCCTCTTCGAGCGGCTCGTCATCGAGGCGCTGGAGGCGGCGGAGCCCGGGGTCGGCTGACCCGGCCGGGCGCTCAGCGGTCCCCTCTCACCCGGCGTCGTCGGGCGCGGCGAGCTCCTCGATCAGGCACTGGCTGAACGCCGGCAGGTCGTCGGGGTTCCGGCTGGTGATGAGCGTCCCGGGGCCGCCGTCGGTGTCGACCACGACCTCCTCGTCGACCCAGTCGGCGCCGGCGTTGCGGAGGTCCGTCTCGAGGCTCGGCCACGAGGTGAGCCGCCGTCCGGACACCGCGTCGGCCTCGATCAGCGTCCACGGCGCGTGGCAGATGGCGGCGACGAGCTTGTCACCCTCGAGGAAGGAGCGGACGAAGCCGACGGCCGCATCGTCGGTCCGCAGGTCGTCGGGGTTCGCCACGCCGCCGGGCAGGACGAGCGCGTCGTACACGGACGGGTTGGCCTCGCTCACCTGGCGGTCGACCGGGAAGGTGTCGGCCTTGTCGAGATGGTGGAAGCCCTGGACCTCGTCGGTCGTGGACACGAGGTGGACGGTGGCGCCGGCGGCCTTGGCCGCCTCCCAGGGCTGGGTCAGCTCCACCTGCTCGACGCCGTCGGTGGCGAGGAACGCGATGGTCGTCCCGGTCAGGTCGATGTCGGGGGCGTCGGTCGTGGTGGTCATGGCTGCTCCGTCTGCGGGGGTCGGTCAGGCCCGGTACCCGCACGGGGCGGTGAGCCAGTCATCTCGACGTGAGCGGCCGGGGCCGGTGGTCAAGCGGTGCGGGCGACGGTGGCGGTGGCGGCGCGGTCGACCACGGCCCGGAGGCCGT
>CAZCVS010000244.1:0-5467 GCA_964501845.1 uncultured Iamiaceae bacterium | reverse complement strand
GTCCTCCCCGTCGACGGCGGCCTCTCCACCCTCTGAGCCGGACCGCCCCCTGATCGAACTTTCGACGATGGTGGTTGCACGGCAACCGTCGGCATCGAAAGTTCGAATCGGTCACCGGCATCCCCGGCGAACTTTCGACGGTCGTGGTTGCACCGCAACCGTTGGCGTCGAAAGTTCGTGGGGGTCTCGGCGAGCGGCTCGGGCAGACTGCGGCGATGGAACCGGCACGGCACCTGGAGATCCTGCGGCACGAGATGGGGCTGGTCGGCGCCCTCGACCCGGCGGTGCTCGACGCACCGGTCCCCACCCTGGAGGACTGGAACGTGGAGCGGGTCGTGCGCCACCTGGGGAAGATCCACCGGTGGGTCCTCGGGATGCTGGAGCTCGGCCCCGGCCAGGAGCTCGCCGATGCGCCCCCGCTCACCCCGATGCCCAAGGGCCCCGACTGCCTGCCCGCCTACCGCGAGGCCGCAGACGCGCTGCTCGCCAAGCTGGAGGTCGACGACCCCGACCGGCCCTGCCTCAACTTCGCCGGTGTCGGGACGGTGGCGTTCTGGATGCGGCGGCAGGCCCAGGAGGTGTCGGTCCACCGGGTCGACGCCCACGACGCGGTGCACGCCGCCGGCGGACCAGCCCCCGACCCGATCGCCGGGGACGGTGCCGCCGACGGCATCGACGAATGGGCCCGGTTCTTCCTCGCGGTCCGGTGGGGCCAGCGCTTCGGTGAGCTGCCCGACGGCCTGGCCGACCGCACCGTCCACATCCACGGCACCGACGACCCCGCGCCACCCGACGGGGCCGAGTGGCTGCTCTCGTTCACCGCCGACGGCATCGAGGTCGACGCCACCCACGCCAAGGGCGACGTCGCGCTGCGCGGCCCGGCCGACGACCTGCTGCTCGCCCTCTGGCGCCGCCGGCCGCTCAGCTCGATCGACGTGATCGGCGACCGCGCGCTGGCCGAGCGGCTGCTCGACATCGCCCGCTTCTGACGCTCCGTCAGGGGAGCACCGCCGGGGGTAGCGTCACGACCCGTGCGCCGCATCACCCCCGCTGTCCTCATCGCCTGTGCTCTCATCGTCGCCTCGTGCAGTTCCGGAGGCAGCGATGCCTCCAAGGACACGAGCGCATCGACGACCGGCGCCACCGACACGACGGAGACCGGCAGCGGAGGCGGCAACGAAGATCGTGGGTGCGACCAGGGTGCGGCCTTCGACGAGGTGGCCGTCGAGCCGGTCGAGGGCATCGACAGCGACCTCGACCTGACTTCGTTCGACGACACGACCATCCGCCTCCACTGGTTCCCCGTCGACGGCGCCTCGGCCGACGAGCCGGCGCCCACGATCCTCATGGGCCCCGGCTGGTCGCTCTCCGGCGACACCTCCACCGAGGACACCTCCGGCGACGGCGCCGCCCTGTTCGGCGCGCTCAGCATCAGCGGCATGTGGGACGCCGGGTACAACGTGCTCACCTGGGATCCCCGCGGGTTCGGGGAGTCCGGAGGCGTCGCCACCGTCAACGACCCGGCGAAGGAGGGCAAGGACGTCTTGGCCATGCTCGACTTCGTGGCCGAGCAGCCCGAGGCCCTGACCGACGCCGAGGGCGACCCCCGCGCCGGCATGGTCGGGTTCTCCTACGGCGGCGGCATCCAGCTCACCACCGCGGCCATCGACTGCCGGGTCGACGCCCTCGTCCCCGGCCTCGCGTGGAACTCGCTCGTGACCAGCCTCTACCGGGCGGACACGGTCAAGACCGGTTGGACGGAGATCTTGACCGGGACCGTCGACCCGCAGCGGCTCGACCCCCACATCGTCTCGGCGTCGTCGTCGGGGCTCTCCGACGGCACGCTCAGCGACGAGGACCGCGCCTGGTTCGCCAGTCGCGGTCCGGGCGACGACGCCGTCGGCCAGATCGAGGTCCCCACGCTCTTCATCCAGGGAACGGTCGACAGCCTCTTCGCGCTCGACCAGGCCACCACCAACTACGGCATCCTCCGCGAGAACGACGTGCCCGCCGCCATGCTCTGGTTCTGCGGCGGCCACGGCACCTGCCTCACCGACCCCGGCGACGCCGGCCGCGTCAGCCAGGCCAGCTTCGCCTGGCTCGACCACCACCTGAAGGGCGAGGACACCGACCTCCCCGTGGCGCTGGACCTCATCGATCAGAACGGCGAGCGCTGGACCGCCGAGGAGTGGCCGGTGGCTCCGGGCAAGCCGCTCACCGGCAGCGGGTCGGGCACGCTCGATCTCCAGGCCGACGGCGGCAGCGGTGGCGGCGGGATCACCCCGCCCGCCGGCGACCCGCTCGGCGGCCTGGTGGCCAGCATCACGCCGACGAAGGCAGCGAACGCCGTCGACGTCGCCATCGAAGCCGGCGACACCGATGCGCTCGCCCTCGGTGCCCCGAAGCTCTCGTTCACCTACTCCGGCACCTTCACGAACGACGCGGCGTCGTCGGACGGCCGGGTGTTCGCCCAGCTGGTGGACGACGAGACGGGGCTCGTCCTCGGCAACCAGATCACCCCCATCCGGGTGATGCTCGACGGGGACAGCCACGAGGCCGAGGTGGACCTCGAGATGGTCGCCCACCACGTGACCCCCGGCCACGGCCTCACGCTCCAGATCGTGTCGGCGACGACCGCCTACGGCATCCCGGTCATCGAGGGCCAGATCACCTTCGACGCCATCGACATCTCCGTCCCCACCGCCGACCCGAAGGCCGTCGCACAGGGCTGAACCGATCCGTCCCGCCCGAGCTGCACGACCCCCGTCTGAGGGGCGCGGCAGGTGGCCACTGGAGACGGACTCGTAAGGTTCCGGCATGGATCTGCCGGTGATGCCGCCCCTGCTCCCGATGCTGGCCAAGTCATCACCCGAGCTGCCCGAAGCCGAACCGGGTGCGTTCTGGTTCGAGCCGAAGTGGGATGGGTTCCGCTGCATCGTGTTCCGTGACGGCGACGAGATCGAGCTCGGGTCCCGCAACGACCGGCCGCTCACCCGCTACTTCCCGGAGCTGCTCGAGCCGCTCAAGGCGTCGCTGCCCGACCGGTGCGTCGTCGACGGCGAGGTCGTGGTGGCCGGGCCCGACGGGCTCGACTTCGACGCCCTCCAGCAGCGCATCCACCCGGCCAAGTCCCGCGTCGACCGCCTCGCGGAGGAGACCCCGGCCCAGTTCGTGGCCTTCGATCTGATCGCTCTCGACGACCGCTCGCTGGTGGAGACCCCGTTGGCTGAGCGCCGGGCGCTCCTCGAGCAGTCGCTCTCGGACCCCGATCCTTCGGTCCACCTCACGCCGGGCACCTTCGACCGGGACACCGCGTCCGACTGGTTCTCGCGCTTCGAGGGCGCCGGGCTCGACGGGGTGATGGCCAAGAAGGCCGACGGCGAGTACCTCCCCAACAAGCGGGCCCAGCTGAAGATCAAGCACCTCCGCACCGCGGATGTCGTGGTGGCCGGCTTCCGGGAGCACAAGAACGGCGACGGCCCCGGCTCGCTGATGCTCGGGCTGTACGACGACGCGGGCAACCTCCACAACCTCGGCGTGGCCTCCAGCTTCTCAGTCGCCCGCCGCGCCGAGCTGCGTGACGAGCTGGCGCCCTACGTCACCGACGACTGGTCGACGCACCCGTGGGGCCGGTGGGCCGACGCCGCCGCCCACGAGTCCGGTGACGGCGGCCGCCTGCCGGGCGGCCAGTCGCGCTGGAACGCCAAGAAGGACCTGACGTTCACGCCCCTGCGCCCGGAACTGGTGGCCGAGGTGGCCTACGAGCGGGTGGACAACGGCCGGTTCCGCCACAGCTGCCGGTTCCGGAACTGGCGCCCGGACCGAGCCCCGGAATCGTGCACGTTCGAACAGCTCGAGGTCGTCGCGCCGATGCTGCTCCACACCGTGTTCCAGACCGACGGGTCGGCCTGACGTGCGGCGGCGCCTCGCCGTCGCCCTCGCCGCCTGCCTGGCCGTCGTCTCGTGCTCGGTGACCGGGGGCGGCGACGCCTCCTCGACGACCCGCCAGCCGACCTCCTCCACCTCGACCACCTCGACCACCGATCCCGCAGTGCCGTCGGGCGACCCGCTGCCCGACGACGTCCCCGACCGCACGTTCCCCGGGCTCGGCGACCCCCGCATCGACGTGTCGCACTACGACGTCACGGTCGCAGCAGCACCCGCCGAGGAGGAGATCTCCGGCCGGGCCCGGATCACGCTGCGGTCCACCGTCGACGAGCCCCTCACCACCTTCACCCTCGGCCTGCGGGGCCCGGAGGTGTCTGCGATCACGGTCGACGGCGACGACGCGGCGTCGACATCGGCCGACGGTGAGCTCACCGTCATCCCCGCCACCCCCATCCGGCCCGGCGCGGACGTCGAGGTGGCGGTCACGTACGCCGGGATCCCCGAGCCCACCGAGTTCCCCGGGTGGGGTGGCGCCGTCGGCTGGCAGTCCGACGGCGAGGGCGGCTGGTTCGCCATGTCCGAGCCCGACGGCACGGCCACCTGGGTGCCCGTCAACGACCACCCGTCGGACAAGGCGTCGTGGACCATCGCGTTGGAGGTTCCGCAGGGCGTGACCGGCATCGCCAACGGGCGCCTCCGCGGCGGTGAGCCCCAGCGGACGAAGGACGGACGCTACCGTTGGACCTGGATCGAGGAGGAGCCGATGGCCTCCTACCTCGTGCTCGCCGCGATCGGTGACTACGAGCTGGTGCAGAGCCGGCACGGGGAGGTCCGCGTCGTCCGAGCGTTCCCCACCACGATGGCCGACCGCGAGCGGGCCGCCTTCGATCCCATCGAGGACATCCTCGACTACTTCTCGTCGCAGTTCGGTGCCTACCCCAACGACGACGCCGGGGCCATCGTGGTCCCCACCCCGCTCGGCTTGGCGCTGGAGACGCAGACTCGCCCGCTGTTCGGAACCGACGGCGTGGCGGGCGACTCCGCACCCGCCCTCGCCCACGAGCTCGCCCACCTGTGGTTCGGCGACGCGGTCACCCCCGAGACGTGGACCGACGTGTGGCTCAACGAGGGGTTCGCCACCTACGCCGACTGGATGTGGCGGGAGCACCAAGGCGAGCGCTCCGTCGATGACCAGGCGACCCGTACCGAACGGCTCCGCCCCGCCGAGGAGCAGGCGGTGCGGAGCCCCGAGGCGGCCGGCACCTTCTCGGCGGCGATCTACGACGGCGGCGCCCTCGCGCTGCACGCGCTGCGCCGGACCGTGGGCGACGAGGTGTTCTTCCGGATCGTGCGGCGGTGGGTCGCCACCTACGACGGGGAGTCAGCTGGCACCGGCGACCTCGTGGCGATCGCCTCGGAGGAAGCGGGCCAGGACCTCTCGAGCTTCTTCGGCGCGTGGCTCGATCAGGCGCCCCAACCAGCGCTTCCGGGCTGAAGCTGTCGGCATCGTGTTTGCGGGCACGAGAGGGCGACCGGTAGCGTGCGCACTCGCCTCGGAGACGGGGTTCCAGTAGGTCCC
>CAZCVS010000243.1:0-5468 GCA_964501845.1 uncultured Iamiaceae bacterium | reverse complement strand
CCGGCCTCGGCCAGGTCGAGGACGGCCCGGGCGTCGGACAGGTCGGAGCCCTGGAAGGTGAACAGCTCGCCGTCTCTCGGCAGGGTGCCGTACCACGGCTTGCGCAGGGTTCCACCGGCCGCTCCCACCAGGCCGAAGGCACCACCCGCCTCCAAGGCCCGAACGCCGCAGGCGATGGTCTCGTCGGTGCCCACCACATCGAGTACGGCGTCAGCGCCATCGGGACCGAGCAGCGCCCGGAGCTCGCGGCCCGTCCCCTCTCCGACGCCGTCGAGGACCTCGTCGGCGCCGTAGCGCTGGGCCGCCTCGCGGCGACCTGCGTCGGGATCTACCGCGACGATGCGGGCCGGAGAGAGCGCCCGGAGGATCTGGACCATGAACCCACCGAGGCCGCCGACACCGAGGATGATGACCGTGCCGTCGTCGCGCAACCGAGGCAGCACCCGGGCGACCGCGTGGTGCGAGGTGGCGCCGGCATCGGTGAGCGGTCCCGCCAGGGCCGGGTCGAGGCTGCCGATCGGCAGCAGGCTCCGCACGTCCTCGACAAGGAGCAGGTCGGCCAGGCCGCCGTCTCGGCCGTAGCCCCGGCCCACGAGCCCGTTGGCGCACGAGTTCTCCCGGCCCGCGAGGCACCACCGGCACGACCCGCACGATGCCGGGGAGGCCACGGCCACGGCGTCGCCCACGGCGAAGCCCGACACCCCCTCGCCCACCTCGTGGACCCACCCGGCGGACTCGTGGCCCAGGGTGAACGGGATCTGCCACCCCAACGCCTCGCCGAGCGAGCCCGGCATCGCCATCATGGCGAGATCCGAGTGGCACAGCCCGCACGAGGCGATCCGCACCACGACTTGGCCGGGGCCGGCCACCGGATCGGCAACCTCCACCAGCACCGGCGGCGCCTCCCACGCGGTCATCCGGTAGGCGCGCGACGAGGAGGCAGCAGGCATCGGGCGCCACCGTACGCGACCCCTGGCGCGCTCGGTGCCGGGCCCGAGAGCCCGGCACCGGCTGGCTGCCGAGTGGGGGGGAGAGGATCGGCGCGCCAGGTGGGGAGCGGCTCGGTCAGACGGTGCCGGCCATGATCGCCGGGTTCTCCGAGCTGACGACGCCCGGGGCCTTCTCCTGGGTCACCGCGAACAGCTCGATGTCGCCGATCCTGGAAGGGTCGACGGAGAACGGCACGACATCGGCGTCGCCGAACGTGCCGAGCGAGAGGATGGTGCCGTCGACCTTGCCCCACAGCTGGTAGACGTCGCCGTCGGCCGGAGGAGCCACATCGTCCATGATCAGGTAGCCCCGGCCGTTCGCCCCGACCACCGCCCGGGCGGAGCCGTCGTCGCCGGCCAGGTCGACCTTGAGCTTCGAGTCGGCGGCCGCCGCGCTCGCCAGCTCCTCGATGGTCTGGCCGCGGTTGGCGCGCTGGGTCTGGCTCACGGCCACCACGCCCAGCAAGGCGATGATGCAGGCCGCGACGCCGAGGATCGCCAGCATGGGACGGGAGGGGCGCCGGCTCGTGGCAGAGGGCGCCGAGCCGATCGGCGACACGTTGTCCTCGGCGACGGCGCCCGGTGCGCCGACCGCGCCGGTGGGTGGTTCGGGATCAGCCGCTGCCACCGCCTCGCCCGTGGGCGTGATGGCCATGCGCATCGGCGGAGCGGGCGGTGCCAGCTCGGAGGCGATGCGGTCCCAGATGCCTTCGGGGGCGGGGGCACCGGACTGCGACAGGTAGGACGCGACCTCCCGGTGCTCGGCGACCTCGGCGCGGCAGCGGGGGCAGTCGATCAGGTGGAGCTCGATGCGCTCGCGCTCGTCGGCGTCGACGGCGTCGAGGGCGTAGGCCCCCAGCAGTTCGGAGAACTCGTCGAAGGTGTCGTTCACGTCCACTCACCCAACCCCACGCCGGCGTTCACGAATTCCCCGCGCAGCCGCTTCAGCCCCGAGCGGATCCGGCTCTTCACCGTTCCCTCGGGCTCATCCAGCATCACCGCAACCTCTCGGTAGGTGTGTCCGCCGAGGTAGGCCAGGCGGATCGCCTCGCGCTCCACCTCGGGCAGCGACTCGAGCGCGTCGCGCACGTGGTCGGCGAGAGCCAGGTCCCAGACCTCGCGCTCGAGGTCGTAGCCGGCCTCGGCCGAGCGGCGGAGGTCCTTCTCCTCACGGCGACGGCGGGAGGACTCGGATCGCAACAGGTCGACCGACCGGCCGTGGCACTGGGCCAGCAGGTACGAACGCAGCGAGCCGCGGGCCGGGTCGAACTTGTCAGGATCGTTCCAGAGGCGGACGAACACCTCCTGAACGATCTCCTCGGCGAGGGTGGCGTCGTTGAGCAGGCGGCGGGAGAGGCCGAACACGGCGCCGGCGTGGCGGCGGTACGCCTCGGCGAGGGCGTCTTGGTTGTACCGCGAGACCGCCATGACCAGGGCCGCATCGCTCACCTCCCGGATATCACCGTTCACGTCAGGCTGTACGGAGTCCGACGACGCCCCGGATGACGGGGCGGGCGGGTTTTCAGGCGGGTTCACGCCGACCCCCTACCCATCTTCGCCCGTTTGGAGAACCCGGAGACCACTTCGATGTGGCTGGTGTGGCCGAACAGGTCCACCACGACCGATCCGACGTGCTCGTAGCCGGCCTCGGCCAGCAGGGAGGCGTCGCGCCCCAAGGCGGCGGGGTCGCAGCTGACCAGCACGCACAGTCCGGCACCGGTGCCGACGACGGCGGCGACGCCCTCCTTGCCGAGGCCGCTGCGGGCCGGGTCGGCCACCACGACATCCGCAGGAGATGGGCGCCAGCGGGCCAGAGCCACCTTCACCACCCGGGCGTTGACGTCACCGAGGTTCTGGCGGGCGTCCGCCACCGATGCCGCGCTGCGCTCCACCCCGACGACCGCCGTGCCGGAACCCACGGTCCCGGCGAACAGGCCGACACCGCAGCACAGGTCGACGAGGCGCTCGGCATCGGGGGCGTACTCGTCGATGAGCTCACCGACCGCACCCACCAGCGCTTCGGCACCCTCGGGGCTGGCCTGGAAGAAGGCCTTGGCCGACACCCGCCAGCGCCGCTCGGCGACGTCCTCGTGGATCCACACCCGGTGCCCGCCCTTGAGGTCGCCCTCGCCCACGACGGTCACACCCTCGGGGACCCGGGCCCCGCTGCTGGTGGGGCCGACGACGACCAGCCGCTCACCCGTCCGCGCGCCGACTCGGATCACCACGTTCGCGCCCGGAGCGAACGTGCTCTGGGCGATGACGTCGTTGACCGCGGGATGGGCCACCAGGCAGGTGTCGATGGCGATGAGGTCGTGCGAGCGCCGGCGGCGGAACGCGAACCGGCCGTCGGCATCGGCCACGCCGCGCACCGTGGTGCGCAGGCCCTCGGCCGGGAGCGGGACGGCGGGGCGGACCTGCGGATCGGCCACCTTCCCGCTGCGGGCCAAGACGTCGGCCACGATCCCGAGGCGCAGGCGCCGCTGGGCATCGACGTCGATGTGCTGCCAGTCGCACCCGCCGCACCCGAGGGCCACGTTGGGGCACGGCGGCTCCACCCGGTCGGGGGACGGGGCCAGCACCTCGACCACCGATCCTCGGGCGAAGGACTTCTTCTCCTCGACCAGCTCCACGGCCACCGTCTCGTCCGGGAGCGCACCCGACACGAACACCACTCGTCCCGAGGCCTCCCGTGCGACCGCTTCTCCGCCCACCGCCATGGAGGTGGTCCGTAGCTCCACCGTGGTCACGGGCGCACTCTACCGGTCCGCGGCCGGGCCATAGGATGCCAGCGTGCCCTCCGATGCTGCGCCCCGCCCGATCCACATCGCCCCGTCGGTCCTCCCGGCGGACTTCTCGAAGATGGGAGAGGAGCTCAAGGCCCTCGCCGATGCCGGCGTCGATCGCATCCACTGGGACGTCATGGACGGCCAGTTCGTCCCCAACATGACCTTCGGACCCGCCATGATCGCCGCCTGCCGCTCGGCGGTCGAGCTGCCGTTCGAGGCCCACCTGATGGTCAACACGCCCGAGGTCCTGCTGTCGGAGTACATCGATGCCGGCTGCCAGCTCATCACCATCCATGCCGAGTCCACCGTCCACCTGCACCGCTGTTTGACCCAGATCAACGAGGGCGGGTCGCGTGCGGCGGTGACCATCGTCCCGTCGACGCCCATCTCAGCCATCGAGCACGTGCTGGACCTCGTCGACATGGTGCTGATCATGACGGTCAACCCCGGCTTCGGAGGCCAGGCCTACATCGCTTCGCAGGAGACCAAGGTCGCCGAGCTGCGGCGGCGCATCGTCGCCCGGGGTCTCGATGTCGACATCGAGGTCGACGGCGGCATCGCGCCCGGCACCATCGCGGCCGCCACCACCGCCGGCGCCAACGTGTTCGTGGCCGGCAGCGCCCTGTTCCGCGACCCGGCCGGGCTGGCTCATGCCGTCGAGGATCTGCGCAACCGTGCTGCTGCCGCCCAGGCCGGCATCCACGCCGCCTGATCGATGCGCCGCGCTCCCCGGTCGGCCGCCTTGGCCCTCGCCACCACCGCCATGCTCGCCACGGGAGCGATCGCCGGCTGCACGACCGACAGCGGGTCAACCAAGGAGTTCTGCGCCCAGATCGAGAAGGTCCCCGCGCTCGAATCGGTGCTGGCGCGCTTCAGCGAGGCCGACCGCGGCGTCCTCGACGACCGCATCGCCAAGGCCCGGGCCGCCTACGACGACCTGGCCGACGCCGCCCCGCCCGCCATCGCCGAGGAGACCGGCCAGGTGGTCGGCCTGGTGAACGCCATCCTCGATGCGGTCGAGGAGCACCCGACGGACCCCGCGAAGGCCTCCGCGCAGCTCCGCGAGGCCATGACCGACCACGAGGGCATCGACGCCGACCGCTCCAAGGTCGCCGCCTTCGCCCAAGACGAGTGCGACGTGCAGCTCGACGCCACCCTCACCGAGGGCACCGCCACATCGACCTCGACCACCGTCGCGGGTGCCACCACGACGGTGGCGCCGAACTCGACGGCCACCACGACGACCGGCGGCTGAGCCGCCGAGCGTCGCCCCGATCACTCGTCGGGCAGCGCGCTCCGGCGGGTGATCACGTTGTCGATCAGGCCGTAGTCCTTGGCCTCCTCGGCGGTGAACCAACGGTCCCGCTCGGAGTCCTCTTCGATCTGCTCCACCGTCTGGCCGGAGTGCTCGGCGATCTTCTCGGCCATGAGGCGCTTGATGTAGACCATCCGCTCCGCCTGGATGGCGATGTCGGAGGCCTGGCCCTGGATGCCGCCCGAGGGCTGGTGCATCATGATCTGGGTGTGGGGCAGGGCGGACCGCTTGCCCCGGGCGCCGGCGCACAGCAGGAACTGGCCCATGCTGGCGGCGAGGCCCATGCACACGGTGGCGACGTCGGCCGAGACGAACTGCATCGTGTCGTAGATGGCCATGCCGGCGGTGATGGAGCCGCCGGGCGAGTTGATGTAG
>CAZCVS010000242.1:0-5477 GCA_964501845.1 uncultured Iamiaceae bacterium | reverse complement strand
CCAGGAGCTGGAGCTGCGAGCGGCCCTGCATCGTGTCCTTGGCGATCTGCATCGACTCGCGGATGCGCGCGAGGCGCCAGCTCGGGTCCGCGGTGTCCGTGGCGAGCGAGGTGAGCACAGCGCCGACGGCGTTGCCGCCCGCGCTGTCGTCGGTGCGCAACGAGACCGGGACCATCGCGGTGAGCGACTCGTCAGGGAGCGCGCCGAGCTCGTCGAGGTAGCGCCGGAGCGCCCCGGAGCACATGGCGAGGACGATGTCGTTCAGGGTCGCGTCCGACGCCTTGGCCACGGCCTTGACCCGGGCCACGCTCCACGTCTGGGCGGCGATGCGGCGGGCGCCGGTGATGTGGACGTTCAAGATGGTGGACGGTGCCTTGAACGGGAAGGCAGCCAGATCCTCCTGGAGCGCCCGGCGGGCCTGCCGGAGCAGGACGGGTCCGGTGCCGGCGATGTCGACGGCGCCCTTCGCCGCCCCGAACGCCGCCTCCAACGGGTTGACGCTCACGCCTTCGGGCCGGGACCGCTTCGGCTTGGCGGCCCACGCCGGCGGAACTTCGGCCGTGGGATCCGTCGACAGCCAGCGCTCCAGCAGCCGCAGGGCGGAGACGCCGTCGACCATGGCGTGGTGGACCTTCGTGTACGCCGCGAAGCGGTTGCCCTCCAGGCCTTCGATCAGGTTGAACTCCCACAGCGGGCGCTGCCGGTCCAGCAGCGATCCGTGCAGCCGACCACCGAGCGCCAGCAGCTCCCGGACCCGTCCGGGCGCGGCGAGGGCGGAGTGCCGCACGTGGTACTCGATGTCGAGCTCCTCGTCTTCCCGCCACGCCCACTGCATGCCGGTGCGCACGGACCGGTACGGGCGCTGGCGGAACAGGGGCGCGATGTCGTCGTAGGCGAGCATGGCCTCGTACTGCTCCCGCAGCCAGTGCGGACCGGCGCCCTCCGGCAGCTCGAACACCTGGAGGCCGCCGACGTGCATCGGCGTGGCCCGCGACTCGGTGAGCAGGAACGGCAGGTCCGGAGCGGCCACCAGCGCCATCGACTTCATCCCTTCGCGCCGGACCGGTCGGTCGGGCGCCAGCCGATGGTAGGGCGAAGCCGAGCCGAACTTTCGATGCGAACGGTTGCCCTGCAACCACAACCATCGAAAGTTCGGCGACGGCTCCCGAGCGTGGCTCGAACTTTCGGTGCGAGCGGTTGCCCTGCAACCGCAAGCGTCGAAAGTTCGATCAGGGCACGAGGGTGGCCAGGTAGGCGCGCCAGCTGCCGTGGGCGGTGATGTCGGGGGCGTCGGCGAGGCCGCGGGTCTCGCAGATGAAGCCCTTGACCCAGCGGCCGTCGACGAGCTCGACGGTGCCGATGCCGAGGGGCGGGGCCACGGCGGCCACCAGCTGGCCGAGACCGGCGGCGTCGAGGGACCAGACCTCGACCTCGATCGACTTCCCGCATCCGTCGACCCGTTCGAGGGCGGGTCGCAGCGGCGGGCCGCCCTCGAGCCGGTACAGCCGGTAGCGGGGCGAGGTGCGGGTGACGGCGGCCAGCTCCGCGCCCTGGGCGAGGAGCTGGCCGTTGAGGGGCTGGCCCCGGAGGTGGGCGCCGACCACGGCGAGGTGGATGCGGTCCGAGCCGGCGAGGGGGCCGGGCACGAGCGGCTCACCGGTCAGCGAGGCGGCCACGGCGGCGACCGCGGCCTGGTGGCCGACCGGCCCGAGGACGGTCACGCCGCCCGGGATGCCCGCGACTGGGACGGCGATGGCGCCGAGGCCGAGCAGGTTGGCGAAGGTGGTGTTGCGCCAGTGCCGGGCGTTGACGCCGATCGGGTCCTCGGCCACCTCGGCGAGCGTCGGCAGCCAGGGAACGGTGGGCACGACCAGCACGTCGGTGGCATCCCACCAGGGGTCGAGCGCCTCCTTCAGCTCGCGCAGGCGGCGCTGGGCGGCGAACACCTCGGTGCCCCGGTACTCGCCGCCCCCCGCCACCACCGTGTGGACCACGTCGACGAGGCCCTCGGGCAGCGCGTCCAAGGTGGCGAGCAGGGCCGCGGTGCGATCTGCGAGCCAGGGGCCGCCGTAGAGCAGGTCGCCGGCCTCGTGGAACGGCGCCAGGTCGACCCCCACGACGTGGTTCCCGGCCCCGGCGAGCAGCTCTCCCGCAGCCTCGCCGCCGACCGCGACCGCCACCGTGAACGGGCCCGCGGCCACGGGCCAGGGACTGGCGGCGAGCACCGACTCGACGACGAGGCCGTCAACCACCGAGCGGGCGAAGGTCGACACGCAGTCGATGCTCGGGCTGGCGGGCACGACCCCGTCGACGGGCCGGGACCCCGGGGTGCCCTTGAGGCCGACGATGCCGCACATGGCGGCGGGGACCCGGCCAGATCCGGCGGTGTCGGTACCCAGCGCGAACGTCACCTGGCCGCGGGCGACGGCGACCGCCGATCCCGACGAGGACCCGCCCGGGATCAGCGACTCGTCGAGCGGGTTGCGGGGCGTGCCGTACGGCGAGCGGGTGCCCACCAGGCCGGTGGCGACCTGATCCAGGTTGGTCTTGCCGACGTAGAGCGCCCCGGCCGCCTCCAGCCGGGCCACGACGGTCGCCGACGCATCCGCGGTGCGGGCCGCGCCGGGAAGGCCGGCGGTGGTGACGCGTCCGGCGACGTCGATGTTGTCCTTCACCCCGAACGGCACGCCCCAGAGCGGGTGGCCGTCCATCGGGATGTCGACGAGCGCCTTCGCCGATGCACGGAGGGCCTCGGCCGGCTCGACCTCGATCCAGATCGCCGGGTCGTCGCACCGGTCGATGCGGGCCAGCACCTCGTCGACGATGGCGACCGGATCGAGGCCGTCCCGGTACGCCGCCAGGAGCTGGGAGATCCCGCCGTCGAGCGGATGGCCGCCGACGTCAGACCTCAACGGTCTGGCGCAGCTCGAGCGCGGACAGGAGGGCGGACGAGTGGGCGACGGCCCCGAAGACCCCGCCCTGCATCGTGACCATCTTCAGCGCGGCCTGGTAGTTGCCGACATCGGTCGCACCCGTGCAGTCCTCCAGCAGCAGGCACTCGTAGCCGCGGTCGTTGGCCTCCCGCATGGTGGTGTGGACGCACACATCGGTCGTGATGCCGGTGAGGATGATGTGGGTGATCGCCTTGGTGCGCAGGACCAGGTCCAGCTCGGTGGCGTAGAACGCGCCCTTGCCCGGCTTGTCGATGATCACCTCGCCCTCGATCGGGTACACCTCCGGGACGATGTCCCAACCCGGCTCGCCCTTGATGAGGATGCGGCCGCACGGCCCCGAGTCGCCGATGCCGGCGCCGATCTGCTGGGACCGCCAGAGCTTGTTCGGCGGACAGTCGGACAGGTCCGGCAGATGGCCCTCGCGCGTGTGGATGACGAGCATGCCTGCGGCCCGGCAGGCGTCGAGCACGACCTGGGTCGGACCGAGGCCGGCCCGGGTGAGGTTCAGGTCGTAGCCCATGGCGTCGACGTAGCCGCCGGGGCCGCAGAAGTCGGTCTGCCAGTCGATGTTGACGAGCGCGGTGCGCGCCGGGTCGAAGGCGGCGTCGTAGGGCCAGGCGTACGGCTGGGCGTCGACAGGTCCGTGGGTGGTCATGATCAGGCCTCCTGGGGCGTTGACGGAACGAGGTGGGGAACGGGATCGGAGAGGGCGGTGAGCACTGCTTCCGTGGTGCCGACGGCGCCGAAGATGCCACCGGACATCGTCACCTGCTTGGCCGAGGCGCCTTGGAGGTCATCGGTGAGCGCGGTGCACGCGTCGGTGACCAGCAGGCACTCGTAGCCCCGGTCGTTGGCGGAGCGGAGCGTGGAGTGGACGGCTGCTTCGATGCCGTGGCCGGCCACGAGGAGGTGGGTGCGGCCCTCCGTGCGGAGGAGGTCGTCGAGGCGGCTGGCGTAGAAGCCGTCGAGGCCCGGGACCGGGACCGTGGTCGATGCAGCCCCGACCGGGAGCTTGATGGCGGGGCCGTGGGCCACCACGACGACCAGACCGCCGATGCGGGCCACCGCCGCGGCCAGGCGCAGCGCCCGCCGCTCGGCCGGGTCCGACCGCACGGCGCGCGAGGCCCACGTCTCGTCCCATCCGGCCAGCACCAGCGCGACGTGGTGGCCGCCGAGACGGCCGTCGTAGGGCCAGGCGTAGGGCTCGGTGCCTTCGACGAGGATGGGGTCGGTCACGGTGCGCCTCCGGTGGAAACGGTCTGCCAGGTGGAGATGAGCTCGGCGAAGCCCGCCGGGGCGTCGAGCTGGACGGCGTTGCCCGCACCCGGCACCTCGACGAGGGTGGCGCCGCACCAGCGCCGCAGCACCTCGGCGGCGGCCCAGCGCTCGGGCCCGCTGCGGCTGCCGACGCTCACGAGCAGGGGAAGCGGTGTGAGCGCCGCGAGGGCCGCGACGCTGGGGTCGAAGGCGGCGAACTCGGCGATCTCGCCCCGCCAACGGGCCGCGTCCGCCTCCGATGCCGCCTGGCCTCGGGGGCCGAGCCCGGCCCAGGTGCCTTCGCCCATCACCGCCCGGACGACCGCCATGGCCTCGTCGTCGCCGGTGGCGGCCCGGGCGGCGGCGGCCTGGAACACCTGATGGAGCTCGGGGGCGAGTGCCCCGACGAGCGGTTCGTGCAGCACCAGGCCGCCCACCACCTCCGGGTGGTGGATGGCCAGGCACAGCCCGAGGGTGGCGCCGCCGCTCACGCCCACGATCCGAGCCCCGACCGCTCCCGCCTCGGGGAGGGCCTGCGCCAGGAGGTCGGCCTGCTGTGGGAGCGGGAGCGCCCGCCCGCCCAGCCCCACCGGCCGCTCGAGCACCACTACGCGGTGGCGCTCGGCGAGCAGCTCCGCCACAGGGGCGAAGGACTCCGGCCCGACCCCGACGCCGTGCAGGAGCACGACGACGGGGCCAGGGCCACGATCCGGTGGGGAGGAAGCAGGCATGGCGACCGGGTCAGCCGATCTTCCCGGTGACGCCTTCGACGAAGTAGTCCATCGTCTCGATCTCGGCGTAGGTGGGCTGCTCGCCCTCGGCCACGACGACCTTGCCGTCTTGGCCGTTGACCGGACCGGCGAAGGGCGAGCCGCCGTCGATGAAGCTCTGCTTGGCCTCTTCGATCAGCGCCTGCGTGTCCTCGTCGACCATGTCCCCGTAGGGAGACTGGACGAACGGGTTGTCACCGGTCTGGAGACCGACCCGGAAGTCGCCGTTGTAGTCGGACTCCTTGAAGTCGCCGGCCTGCACCGTCTCCACGATGTCGGTGTAGAGGGGACCCCAGTTCCACTCGGAGCCGGTGACCCAGCCCTTGGGAGCGAGCTCGGAGGCATCGGCGTGGTAGCCGACCGACATGGCGCCGGCGGCCTCGGTGGCCTCGATGATGGTCTTGGTGCAGTCCTGGTGCTGGGTGACCACGTCGACCCCTTGGTCGAGCAGGCTCCGCACCGCCTCGGCCTGGAGGCCGGGGTCACACCAGTTGCC
>CAZCVS010000241.1:0-5483 GCA_964501845.1 uncultured Iamiaceae bacterium | reverse complement strand
ACCAGGCTACCGTCGCCGACGTGCCCTCCCCCCAGCCCGAGCGGGCCGACCACTACTTCACCACTGATCCGGGGACCCCGTCGGCACCGCAGGAGATCGAGCTGGTGCTCCCGGAGGGCCGCCTGATCCGCCTGACCACCGACCGGGGCACGTTCTCACCCGACCGGGTGGACGACGGCACCCGGGCGTTGCTGGTGGAGGGTCCTGCGGTCCCCACCGCAGGAGTCCTCGCCGACGTCGGTTGCGGGTACGGGCCCATCGCCGTCACCCTCGCGCTGCGTGGCGGACCCGAAGTGACGGTCTGGGCGGTCGACGTGAACGAGCGGGCGCGGGACCTGTGCCGAGCCAACGCCGAGGCCAACGGGGTGGGCACCCAAGTGCGGGTGGTGGCCCCCGAGGAGGTGCCGGCGGACCTGGTGATCGATCAGCTCTGGTCCAACCCGCCCATCCGCATCGGCAAGCCCGCGCTCCACGACCTGCTCGCCACCTGGCTCGGCCGGCTCGCGCCGGAGACCGGTACGGCCGAACTGGTGGTGCAGAAGCACCTGGGCGCCGATTCGCTCGCCCGCTGGCTCGCCGATCAGGGCTGGCCCACCGAGCGCACCGCGTCCCGAGCCGGCTACCGGATCCTGCACGTGGCGGCCCGGACATGAGCCGCAACCTCGGGAGCACCGACCTCAAGCGGCTCCACCGCGAGTGGCGGCGCCAGGCGCCCGGGCGCATCGGTCTGCTCCTGGACTCGGTGGCGACGCCCGCCAACGTCGGCTCCATCCTGCGCACCGCCGCCGCCCTGCGCATCGACGACGTGTGGCTGTGCGGCCAGACCGCCGGCCCCGAGCTGGGCGGCACCAAGAAGACCTCGCTGGGCTCGGAGCGCTACCTGACCTTCCACGAGGTCGAGCAGCCCGCCGCCGCCATCACCGCGGCCAAGGCCGCCGGCTACCGGGTCGTGGGCATCGAACTGGCCGAAGCCGCCGTCCCGCTCCACGCCGCCGACCTGACCGGGTCGGTGTGCCTCGCATTCGGCCACGAGGACCGCGGCCTCACCCCGCCGGTCCTCCAGGGCGCCGACGCCCTGGCGTTCATCCCCCAGCTCGGCCGCATCGGCTCCCTCAACGTCGCCACCGCAGCCTCGATCGCCATGTACGAAGCACGCCGCCAGGGCTGGCCCACCACCTGATTCTCACACCGCTCTTGGTTCGGGTGCGTCGTAGCTTCGGGGGATGTCGCTTCCGATCACCATCGTCGACGCGTTCACCGACCGACCGTTCTCGGGCAACCCCGCCGGGGTCGTGCTCCTCGAGGAGGCGGCGCCCGAGGCGTGGATGCAGGCGGTCGCCGCCGAGGTCAACCTGGCCGAGACGGCGTTCCTCGTGCCCCGCGACGATGGCGACCACGACCTGCGGTGGTTCACGCCCACGGTCGAGGTCGACCTCTGCGGGCACGCCACGCTCGCCAGCGCCCACGTCCTCGGCGGCTCCAACCGCTTCCACACCCGTTCGGGGCTCCTGATCTGCGAGGCGCCGGGTGACGGCACGATCACGCTCGACCTCCCGGCCACGCTCGTCGACCCGGCTGGCCCCGCCGGGTGGGACGAGGTCTTCTCCTTGGCACCCGGACGGGTGGTGGCGGTCTGGAAGGGCGGCGGCTGGGCGGTGGTGGAGGTCCAGACCGCGGCCGACGTCGAGGCCGCGGTCCCGGACCGAGCGGCACTGCTGGCGTTCGGGGGCCACGCCATCCTCGTGGCCGACACCACGGCCGACGCCGCCATCGCCTTCGACTCCGTCTGCCGCACGTTCGTCCCCGCCGCCGGCATCGACGAGGACCCGGTCACCGGCGCGGCCCACTGCGTCATCGCCCCCTGGCTCGCCGCCCGCACCAACCGGACCGCCTTCCTCGGCCGGCAGGCCTCGACGCGCGGCGGCACCATCGGCATGGATCTGCGCGGCGACCGAGTGATCCTCAGCGGCAACGCCGTCACCGTGAGCGAGGGCTCGCTGCTCGTCGATCCCGGGTGAACCCCCACGGGGCGTCAGAGGCGTAGTGGGTCGACGGCGATGCGGAGGCGACCGGGTGGGCGGGGCACGGCGGCCAGAGCGGCGGTGAGGGTGGCGTGATCCGGGGCGATGACCCGCCAGGCATCGTCCAGTGGGCCCTGAACCCGGATCCCGGGCGGCTCGCCCAGCGCTCCCATGAACTCGGGTGCCGCGGCCCCGGACACCGCGGCCATGGCCGTGGTGGGCGGCAGGCCGAGTGCGTGGCGCATCGGCAGCTCGCTCGTCACCAGCCGCCCGGGATCGGCCAAGTGCGCGGCAACGAGGACCGGGTGCTCCGGTGTGCGGGTCTGGACGAGGACGAGGCCGCGCTGCTCGGCCGGTGACCCGTCCCCCCGACGGGCCGCCGACCGCTGGACCAGCCGCCCGGCCCGCACCAGCAGCGCCATCGCCTCCTCCGCCGCCCGGTAGCGCAGGGAGAGGAGCTCCTGGTCGAAGTCCAAGAACGCCACCGCCTCCGCCTGGGGCACCCGGTGCAGGGCCGCCTCGGTCCCGACCACGATCTGGGCCGACCGCACCGCGGCGTCATCCTCGGGGGTCGCCGCGGTCAATTCAGCGACGGGCGATCCGGCCAGCGCCTCCAGCTCCTCGCGCGCTCGGCTGACCCCGAGGCGCAGGTTCTTGAAGCGGTGACCGCCGCAGCTGAGGCACACCATCGGCCGCTCGGTCCCGCAGCGCCCGCACCCGAAGGCCGCAGCGCCGTCGTCGGTGTCGTCGATCTGGTGGACCGCGGCGTCGCACACCGCGCACCGCGCCAGCGTGGAGCACGAGGTGCACGCCAGCAGCCGGGCCCGTCCGGTCCGGTTCAGGATGCACACCACGGTCCGGTCGCTCCGCAGCAGGTCCACCAGGCGCGGCGAGAACAGCGGGCCCAGGGCGGGGTCGAGCTCCCGCTGGTCGATCACATCGATGCGCGGCCAACCGCTCCGTTCCTCGGTGCGGACTTCCGTGACCAGCTCACCCCATGCCAGCGCCTCGAGCGACGGGCACGGCGAGACCAGCAGGCAGGGCACCCCCGTCCGGCGCGCTCGCTCGATGACCACGTCTCGGGCGTGCCAGGTGGGTGCCTGCTCCTGCTGGTACACCTCGTCGTGCTCGTCGAGCACGATCACACGCGCCAGGTTCGGGGCCGGTGCCCACGCCGCCGCCCGCGCCCCGACCACCACCTGGGCCCGGCCCGATGCCGCGCTGGTCCACTCCCCCGCCGCCGCAGCGCCCGGCCCCTCAGCAGCCACGATGGCCGTCCGCACCCCGTCCCGGCGCAAGCGGCGCCCGAGCACCCGGGCCTCCGCCACCGACGGGCACAGCACCAGCACCTGACCACCGCTCAGGCCCGCGGCCTCGCCAGCGTGGCGCACCAGCGGGTACCGGTCGGCACCAGGCGCCAAGCGCAACACGCCTCGCGCCTTGCCCATCGCCACGGCCTCGGCACCGCCGCACCAGGTCGTCGTGGCGCCCAAGCCCCGCTCGGCACGCGGCAGCAAGACCCGCACCACCCCCGGCGGGGCGGCGGTGCGCAGGAACGAGGCCCGGCGACCGACCCAGCGGTCCGCGGCCCACGCCGCCAGCTCGATCAGCTCCGGTGCCGGCCCCCGCCCGCTCACCTTCGCCAACGGCTTGAGGACCACCCCGGCGACGGGCTCGACGTCGACGGCCATGATCCACGCCCCGACCCGCCGCCCGTGGAGCTGGATGCGGACCACATCGCCGACCTGCACCTCGACCCCGTCGGGCACCAGGTAGTCGAACTCCTTGTCGATGGCCACCACATCTGGCAGCACCCGCGCCACCCGCTGCTGACCACCCACCTCGCTCACCAACTCACCCTCCCACACGTTCCCGCTGCCCAGTTCTTGTCCGAATCGAACAGCCTCACGCTGTCGCTCCCGGACATGAAGCGCTCAGATTCGTTCTTGTCCGAAACGAACAGCCTCACGCTGTCATCCTCGGACAGGTTCCACCCGCGCCGCCGGTGAGATGTGCCGACCAGGCCCCTTCATGCCGGGCGACGGCCAGTCGAGCGGCTGGCGATGGCGCTCCAGAGCTCGGCGATGACCTCTTCAGGCGATGCGACCACCTGCTCGTAGGTGAACTCCAAGACGAGGAACCCCTGCATGCCGAGGCGATTTCGCCGCTTGGCATCCGCGGCCCGCTGTTCACGCGAGCTGTGCCCCTGTGCTCCTGTCACCTCCACCACGATGCCCAGCGCCTCGTACAAGAAGTCCACGCGAGCGACGAACGCACCTTGAGCACGGATCCTCCGCTGGCACACCGGAACCGGGACGCCTGCGGCCTCCACGATGCGCAAGAACTCCCGCTCGAGCCAGCTCTCGGTGACCTGACCTCCGGCCCGCTTCAGGAGGATCGCCTCGAGGTGAGCGACGCCGCTCCGGCCCCGGCACCGGAGCTTCTCCAATCGCCACCAGAGCCATGCATCGCTTGCCTTGCCCAGGCGGATCGCGTCATCAACCGCGCCGCGGACCACCTCGGCCGGGACCTCGGGGATGAGGCCGGCAAGGTTGAACAGGCACCGTGCGATTGAGGTGCACGGGATGCCTTCCACGATGGTCAGGTCATCGGCCGGGAGCCAGGTCGTCGAATGCACGGTGGCCAACGCCGACTCGTCCGGCGTCCGCAGCCGCCCCACCAGGACCTCCGGCTTCGACGGAGCGATGACGCCGGGGACGCCGTGCGCCGCCACCCCCGAGCGATGTGAGAGCGCACCTCCCGTGTCCAAGCACGCGAGCATCAGGTGGCGGAGGGGATCTGGTGGTGAGCCCCCGAGCAGAAACGTCTGGCGGCCGAGCGGAACCAGGGTCCGAGCGCGCAGCAACGTCGCCCGCTGCGTGCGAGTGATCCCGATGGCCCTGAGGTCCGATCGGGTGACGAGCCCGCGCTGGCGTTCGGCAGCGCGGTAGAGATCGTGGAGGTGCGGTTGCATGCCCCCATTCCAAAGGTGCCCCCTGACACCGAAGGCCGCGCTGCTACCGAACTGGCTCGGATACCCCCAGACGTTCTTGTCCAAGCCGGTCAGAACTCGTCCAGATCCGTCAGCCTCACGCTGGCAGATCTGGACAAGAACGGTCGAGGGTCGCTTCTCGTCCGAGAACGGCAGCCTCACGCTGTCGAATCTGGACAAGAACCGTTCGGGATCTGCGGGCAACCCGGCCCGGGACGCGGCGAAGGGCGGGCTTGGGGCCCGCCCTTCGGTCACATCAGATGATGGTGACGATCAGAGGCCGAGGGCGCTGCGGAGGTCGTCGGCCCGGGTGGTGTGCTCCCAGGTGAAGTCGGGGTCGTTGCGGCCGAAGTGACCGTAGGCCGCCGTCTTCTGGTAGATCGGGCGGCGCAGGTCCAGGTCGCGCAGGATCGCGCCGGGGCGCAGGTCGAAGACCTGGTTGACGGCGTCGACGATCTTGGACTCCTCGA
>CAZCVS010000240.1:0-5488 GCA_964501845.1 uncultured Iamiaceae bacterium | reverse complement strand
CCGGCATGGCCCTGGCCACGTGGGGCCTGCGCGACCTCAGCCGGGGCGGCGCGACGGCCGGCTGGTTCACCGTCGGCGTCGGCATGTTCGTCGCCTTCAGCGCCTTCCAGCAGGTCCGCACGGCGCCGCTCTACAAGGCGCTCGAGGGCCTGACCGTCACCGACGCCATGGCGGCCGCCCCGCCCACGGCGCCCTCGTGGTCGACCGTGGGCGAGTTCCTGCGCACGAGCTTCCCCCGCCCCGAGCACCAGGCGTACCCGGTGGTGGGCACCGATGGGCAGGTCAGCGGGCTGCTCACCGCCTCGGCCATCCGGGCCGCACCGCCCGAGAGCTGGGACCAGCTCCCCGTGACCGCCCTCGCCTACCGGCTCGACCGCCTGTCGATCGTGCGCGCCGACGAGCAGCTCATCCCGGCGCTGCAGAAGGTGGAGGGCGGCGACGTGCGCCACGCCCTCGTCGCGGCCCCCGACGGCCGGATCGTCGGGACGCTCGACCCCTCCGCGCTCGATCGCGCCGTGCACGCCCGAGCAGCCCACCGCCAGGCTTCCTCCGTCTCGGCACGCTGACGAGCCCACGGGCGCCGGCCGTCAGACGACATGGGGCCGGTTGGGACCCGTGGCCGCTCTTGCCCGGACGGACACCCCTGTGGTCGTGGTCAGACCGCCCAGGAGCAGGGCGGTGGCGACGAGCACACCCCAGGGGTCAAGTCTTTGGGCGACCGGCCACGCCCACCAGGCGGCGGATCCTCCGGGCTCGGCGCCGAGGAGCGCGGCGGTCGCGAGGTAGCCGGCGCTGGCTGCGGATGCTCCGGCTGCTCCGACGCGGGGACGGACGATCATGGCGAGTCCGGTGAGGCCGATCGTGTTGCGGGCGGCACAGGCCATGAGGCCGGGTTCGAGCACAGCGGCGGGGATGAGCGCGGCCACCGATGTGATGACGGCGGCAAGGACGAAGCCGGTCAAGAGAAGCCGGTTCGGCCGCACTGCGATCGCCCGGCTGTGCAGCGAATCGTCGATCGAGCACGCCCAGCAAAGCGCAGCGATGACGGTGAGCGGGAGCCAGAGGATGAGTGGCACCGCCGAGCCCGCGTTGACCGGGCTGGTTACCGAGCCGTCGAGCGCGAGCCCCGAGGCGGCCGCCAAGGCGAGGCATCCGAGCCCGGCGATGATGCCGATGAGGGGCCCGGTCCTGTGCGCCCGCAGCCACCACCTCATCTCGGGGGGCTCGGTGCTGAGTCGTCGCAGGCTGCGACGGCGCTCGTGACCTCGTGGATCCATGCCGCCCTTGCGCCCGGTGGTGCGGCGCGGAGGATGCGGACCTGCGCGGCGACATCAGGGGCGATCGCGGTCGTGATGTCGTCGACGGTGAGCCCGCCTTCGATGGCGACGCCGGCCCATGCGACCTGACTCGCCACGTACAGGTCGGTCGGGGCACCGCCAGGGCAGTCAGGCTCGGGCACGGCGCCGAGGGCGAGCGCGGCGATGATCTCATCGTCGGTTGGATGGTCGGCGGTCTGCACGACGATGGTCGGCACGTCGTCGGTGAACGCCTGCGTCGAGATGCGCTCGGGGACCTCGAACCCGGCGGCGTTCCACCGAGCGAGGACGCTCCGCGACACCGCAGCGATCTGGTCGTGATCGCCGGCCTGCTCTGGCCAGGTGCAAACCGACGGTTGCGTTCCGGTGCAGCGGACCGATCCCTTCCTGGGCGCGATGGGGTCGGCGCCCAGGTGGTCGACCTGAGCCACCGACACGGCAACCGCCGCGGCCGCGACGAGGGCCGAGGTCAGCGCGAGCACCGGCCGCCGCCGGGCCGCGACGATGAGGAGCGCAGCAGCGGCGACGCCGGCAGCGAGGACGATCGGACCACGGACCGCTCCGGGAGCCAGGACTGCGTCCTGGAAGCAGCACCCCATGTAGGTGCCGGCGAGGTGGCGGACCCAGAGCGGTTCGATCGCTTCGGGGAACACGATCGCCAGATACGAGCCGATCACCACCGCAGGCATGGCCAGCTCAGCCCGAACCCACCACCCGAGGGCGGACCCGATCGCAGCCCATCCGAGGAGCGTCGATGCGGCGACGACGAGCAGCTCCGGCTCCCACGGCAGACCCGACCCCGTCGAACCCGCGGCGACGAGCACGACGATGAGCCCATAGGCGGTCATCTGAACAGCAGCGGTCGTCGCCATCTCGGCAAGCGCGAGCCGGGCTGCCGAACGCCGCCACGTTCGTCGGGGCCACCCGGCCCGGCGGTACCTACCGGCCTTCCAGGCTGCGCAGCCGGCCCCGATGGGTGCGAGGACGATGAGCGCGGCGTGGCCTCTGATCGCGACGGCGAGCGGATAGCCCGGTGACTGCTCCTCCATCCCCATCGCCGCCAGGTACCCAAGCAAGCACGAGAGCGGGAGAAGCCACACGGCTGGCTCGGTTCGCAACCGAGCGACGGCGACGACGCGCAGGCCGCAGCCGGTCAACGCACGGCTCCGACGACCGCTGCGTACGATGCGGTGGCCCGTTCGGAGAAGCCGCCCGGTGCGGACCCGACATCCAAGAAGGCGTCGACGGTGCCATCGAAGCGGATCCTCCCGTCAACGAGCACCGTGACGGTGTCGAAGGCGGTGGCGAGGTCCTCGACCAGGTGCGTCGCCACCACGATCTGGCAGCGGTCGCCGAGCCCAGCGATGAGGGTCCGCACCTGGTCGCGCTGCAGCGGGTCCAGCCCGACGGTCGGCTCATCGAGCAGCACCACCGCAGGTTTCGCCACCAGCACCTCGGCGACGCCGAGGCGGCGGAGCTGCCCACCCGACAGCGTCGATGCCCGCTCATCCGCACGAGACCCGAGATCGACGGCATCCAGTGCACTTCGGGCTGCCTCCCAAGCGGCTGTCCGCGAGAGCCCTTGCATCCATCCGGCAAGGGCCACCTGCTCCCGGCAGCGCAGCGCCGGGAGCGCCTCGACGGTCTGGGGCATCCAGCCGACGCGCCCGGGCCTGACGGCATCGCCGTCGACTCTGACGGTGCCCCGGGCTGGCCGCAGCGCCCCGCAAGCCACCCCGAACAGCGTCGACTTGCCGGCGCCGTTGGGCCCGAGCAGCGCGCTGCGCTGCCCGGGCACCCACGACACGCCAACGAGCACCGGTCGGTTCGACCGGTACTGGAAGTCGACGGTGTCGAGTTCCAAGCCGGCGTTGACGATCAATACGAGACCTTCACCGAGGAAGCCCTGACCTTGCCGTAGGGCGAGCGCTCATCACCGTTCACGTGCGTGAGGGCGAAGCGGTACGAGCCCGACGACTGCCGGCCCCAGTTGCCCGTCTTGGCCGAGCCGTGACAGGCGAAGTCCTTGCGACCCTTGTTCTGATCAGGCGTGTACCAGGGGGTCGTCCTCGTGAGCTGCAGCCGGAAGACCACCTTGATCGTGGCATTGGACTCCGCCCGGCAGCCGCCGAGCGTGATGAGCGTCGAGTTCCCATCCCGGTTGCCATCGCTCCACGTGCGCGAGTTCTTCCCGGGCAACCAGCCCGAGAAGCTCGATGTGAACGACCCCTCAGCGGCTGCGGGTACCGCCACCGCCCCGACCATCAGCAGCCCGAGCGCGGTCGTGCGAAATCGTCGTCGCAAGCTCTTCACGAGACACCCCGATCAGCCCGGTGAGGACCAGGCACTCCGCGGCTGGGGTGATAGCCGAACATCGGCTGCCGTGCCGCCGACCATAGGTCCAGGGCGGGCGGGAAGGCAACGGTGATCTGAACATGTCCGATTCAGAGCTGTTCAGGCATGCACACGTTGATTGCCAGGCCGCCAGAGGTGGCAGTTGAGGACACCGCACCCTCTCGCGAGACCTGCGGGGCCCGGGGCTAGCTTCGGCTCATGACCGACGAGACCCTTCCCACCTACCGGCTCGGCGACGGCGTCGCCACCATCACGCTCGACGACGGCAAGGCCAACGCCTTCTCGACCGCCGCGCTCGTGGCCCTCGAGGCCCACCTGGACCAGGCTGCGGCCGACGGTGCCCGATCGCTGGTCATCGTGGGGCGGCCCGGACGGTTCTCGGCCGGGTTCAACCTCGACGAGATGACCAGCAGCGTGACCGAGATGCGGGCCCTCGTGGTCCGCGGCGCCCGGTTCTGGCTGCGGCTCTACGGCCTGGGCATCCCCACGGTGGCTGCCTGCACCGGTCACGCCCTCGCCGGCGGCGCGCTCACCCTCTTGTCGTGCGATCTGCGCATCGGTGCCGACGTCCCGGCCAAGATCGGGCTCAACGAGGTCGCCATCGGGCTCACGCTGCCCAAGTTCGGCGTCGCCTTGGCCCAAGACCGGCTCACGGCGCGGGCCTTCACCGCGTCGACCATCGGCGCCCAGGTCTACGACCCCGCCGGCGCCGTCGAAGCCGGGTTCTTGGACCGGGTCGTCCCCGCGGACGACCTGCTCGCCAGTGCCGTGGGCGAGGCGCGCCGGCTGGGCCAGTTCCGCACCGCCGCCTACGGCGGCACCAAGGCGAACGCCCGGGCCGCGACCATCGAGCGGGAGCTCGCCCGGGTGGTGACCGACATGGAGTCGCTCGAGCTCCCCGCTCCCTGATCAAGACCACCCTCCACGGACCATGACATGAGCCGATGTCGAGGATTCGGGTGACGCCCGTCACCGCGAGCTAACGTGGCCGCGCCGGGCGAGGGGCCCGGCGCTGGACATCTGCCGCCGCGGCGGCTCGACCCAAGGGGACACATGGATCGACTGCGCAAGCCCGTACTGGCCCTGGTGGCGCTGATCTCGATCACCACGCTGGTGGCCTGCCAGCCGACGCCGCCCACGGCCCGCACCATCCCACCGGCCAAGATCGGTGCTCCTGGAAACCTGATCGAGGGTGGCATCGGCTCCGCGCTCAACCCGATGCGGAACCCGGCCGGCACCAACGACTACTCGTGCAAGCCGTCTGCCGCCCACCCGAACCCCGTCGTGCTCGTGCACGGCACCATCGGCAACGCCTACGACTCGTGGAGCGGCCTGGCACCCGTGCTCAAGTCCTACGGGTACTGCGTGTTCGCCGTGAACTACGGCGCGCCCGAAGCGTCCATCTTCAAGGGCACCGGCGACATCCCCACCTCGGCTGCGCAGATCGGCCGCTTCGTCGACAACGTCCGGGCCAAGACCGGCGCCGCCAAGGTCGACCTCGTGGGCCACTCGCAGGGCGGATCGGTGTCGCGCTACTACGCCAACCTCATCGGCGGGTCCTCCAAGGTGGGCAACGTCGTGGGCCTGGCGCCGTCCAACCACGCCACCAACGTGAGCGGGCTGCTCACCCTGGGCCGCTTCATCGGCGTGGTCGACCCGATCTTCGCCCTCACCAACTGGATCGGGCTGCCCGCGCTCCAGCAGCAGGCCGACGCCAACTCGACCTTCTACAAGAACCTCAACGGAAACGGCGAGACCCGCCCGGGCATCCGCTACGTCAACATCGCCACCAAGTTCGACGAGGTCGTCACCCCGTA
>CAZCVS010000239.1:0-5489 GCA_964501845.1 uncultured Iamiaceae bacterium | reverse complement strand
GAGGCCATCGCCACCGCCGACAAGCCGGTGCTGGTCGACTTCTGGGCCGAGTGGTGCGGGCCGTGCAAGCGCATCGCCCCGATCCTCGACGAGGTCGCCACGGAGAACGCCGAGAAGCTCTCCGTGGCCAAGGTCAACGTCGACGAGAACCCCGACATCGCCCGTCAGTTCGACATCATGAGCATCCCAACGCTCATCGTGTTCCAAGACGGCCAGCCGGTGCACCGGTTCCAGGGAGCCTCCGGCAAGGCCGGGCTGCTCGAGCAGCTCAGCGACTTCATCTGACACACCCCCCACGCCAGATCCGAGCGAGGCCGGACCTTCGGGTCTGGCCTCGTGCGCGTCCGAGCCCCGTGCAGTCGCGGGGGCGCGCGGAGGGCGCGAGCTCCGCTCCCCCTGGTAGGGGTTTGTTGACGGATCGTCAATTCGATTCGGCGGATGTGGCCGGCGCGGCGGGGAATCGGTCGAACCTGAACCCCAAGCCGAGGCGCAGGGTTTCCCACACGGTTCCCCACACCTGTGGATAAACCCGCGGACGATGGTGAGGGTCGAGCTGGCCACCGACCCGGGGCATCACCGGTCGACCCTCGACCGGGCCTCGATGACCGAGCGGTAACTTCTCGCTCGCGACCTGCCGTCGTCAGGTGGCGGGTGCGTCCGCTGTGGTCATGGCGCGGTAGATCCGCTCCAGGTCCTCGAGGCTGGCGAAGTCAATGGTGACCTTGCCCCGCTTCGATCCCATGGAGACCTTCACGCGCGTGTCGAGCCGGTCCGAGAGCAGCCCTTCGAGCTCGAGCAATCCGGGCGGACGGAGACGGCGGCCAGCCACGGCAGGTGTCGGCTTGGTTCCCGAGCCCTCCCCCTCCGAGTGGTCGTCGGCGTCGGCGCCCGGCTCGCCGGAGCGGGCCCGCACCGCGTCCTCGACATCTCGGACGCTGAGCTGCTCGGCGACCGCTCGACGAGCCAGCGCCTCCTGGAACGCGCGGTCCGGCGTGCCGAGCAGGGCTCGGGCGTGCCCAGCGGAGAGCTGGCGATCGGCGACGAGCTTCTGGATGCTTGGTGGCAGCTGGAACAGCCGGAGCATGTTCGACACCCCGGAGCGGCTCTTGCCCACGCGGCGCGCCACGTCCTCGTGCGAGAGGTTGAACTCCTCGATGAGCTGCTGGTAGGCGGCCGCTTCCTCCATGGGGTGGAGGTCCTCGCGGTGCAGGTTCTCGACGAGCGCCTGCTCCAGGGACGTGGTCTCGTCGATCTTGCGCACGATGGCAGGGATCGTCTGCAGCCCAGCCCGCTTCGAGGCCCGCCAGCGCCGCTCCCCCGCGATGAGCTCGTAGCGGTCGTGGCCAGACGGACGCACGAGGATCGGTTGCAGCACGCCCAGCTCGCGGATCGAGTCCGTCAGCGACACCAGGGCCTCTTCGTCGAACTGCGCTCGAGGTTGATGCTGGTTGGGCTCGATCTGGCTGACCTGCAGCTCGCGCAAGGTCGCGTCGTCGTTCGGCGCGGTGAGATCGTTGGGGATGAGGGCACCGAGCCCCTTGCCGAGTCCGCTACGCCGGGCCACCGCTGACCTCCTTCGCCAGTTCCCGGTAGGCGACGGCGCCGCGGGAGGTTGGATCGAACGCCGTGATGGGCTGCCCGAAGGACGGAGCCTCCGAGAGCCGGACCGTGCGTGGGATCATGATCTTGCAGACCTTGTCGCCGAAGTGCGCCCGCACCTCCTGGGCCACCTGGTCGGAGAGCTTGGTCCGAGCGTCGTACATGACGAGGACGATCGTCGAGATGTCGAGCGACGGGTTCAGGTTCTTGGTCACCAGGCCCACGTTGCGCATGAGCTGGCCCAAGCCCTCCAGGGCGTAGTACTCGCACTGGATGGGGACCAGCACCTCCGACGCGGCGGCCATTCCGTTGATGGTCAAGAGGCCCAGCGACGGGGGACAGTCGATGAGGACGTAGTCGTAGTCCTCCCGCACCTCGTGAAGCGCGTGCTTGAGGCGCAGCTCCCGACTGAAAGCCGGGACGAGCTCGATCTCTGCGCCGGCCAGATCCAGGCTGGCGGGGGCGACGAAGAGGTTCTTCACCGAGGACGCCTCGACGCAGTCTTCGATGGGCACATCGCTCAAGATGACGTCGTACATGGAGGCTTGCAGGCCCCGGATGTTGATGCCCAGGCCGGTGCTGGCGTTGCCCTGGGGATCGAGATCGACGACGAGGACGCGGTAGCCCAGGTCGGCCAGGGCGGCACCCAGGTTCACCGTGGTGGTGGTCTTGCCCACCCCGCCCTTCTGGTTGGCGACGGCAAGGATCCGTGGGAGCGGTGGGCGGGTCCGCGGCGCGGTGGCCGTCGGAGCGCCCTCGCCGGCCTCGTCCGTCTCGAGCAGCGCGTCGGAGATCGAGCCGGGATCAGTCACGCGCCCATCCTAAGGCCCAGCGCCCAGGGGTCAAGCACCGGACGAGAGTTTCACGTGGAACCCACGCACGATCGTGACCATCGCGGCAGCGACGGTGTGCTTGAGCCTGGCACGAAGGAGTTGTACACAGGCAGCGAACACCTGGGGATAGTTGATGGGCTCGCCCGCTCTCCCGCACCGGGCATCGGGCACCGGGCACCAGGCCGTTCCACGTGGAACACTCGGCCGCAACGGCTTATCCATCCCATGCCTGTTCCACGTGGAACGCGATCCTGGGAGCCCCCTCCAGGCGACGCTTCGCCCGATCATCCTTTTGGGCGGTCAGGAACCCGCTTCCGAGCAGGCCCTGCCCTCTGAGATGGATTCCCGAGCGACGTGCACATGACGCCCCGCATCCGCCACCCCTTCGGGCCTTGCTCGACGACGAGCGGCAGGGCGCCTGTCCTCGATCCCGCAGCACCGCCTCCGACTACGCGGGCGCTCCGTGCGCATACCGGCTGGAAGGCACCGTACGGACCTTGGAGGGGGACGGCCCGCACCTGTCACCACCGAGGACGTCAAGACGAGGTCACCCGGGATCTCATCAGGAGTCGACGGTCTCCTCCCGGCCACCCGGAACTGGCGACCGGGCCAGGAGCCGGTGAGAGGCCGGCGCGCGGGCATCTCGGCCGGCCACGGCTCAGCCGGACCACGGCAACTCCCGCGATCTCTCCCAGGGGCGGAGCCTGACCGGACCTCTGGCTCCGTCGCCGGGCGCGATTCCCCGGATCCCGGCGATCCTCCTCCAGGCCTGCATCGTCCGTGAACACTTTGAATCGACAGTGCCGGCGCGCACGTTTGACCCTTCTGACCTGGGCACGCTCGTACCGCCAGAGGTCGGCCAAGCCGCTCTGGAACGCCGACGATGGCGCCCAGCCTTGCTCCCGGGTCCTCCTCACACGTTGGCGCGGGAACCCCCACCCCGCCCCTTGTCCGCCCAGCACTCGTTGGGTTGGTGCCTACCCCGCTCTCGACGTGGTGCCTCCCCGATCGGCGTCGCAGCAAGCCGGGCACCCCGTTCCACGTGGAACCTCCGCGCCTGTGACATCGCCATTCGGGCGTCCACCACCCCGGCGGGCGTTTCCCATGCACGCCGGCAGGCGCCGCCTGCGCTTCGGGATCACGACGCCCGGGGGACGGCCGTCAGACGGGCCCAGTCCGGGTTCCGAAACGGCACGCAGAGCTGTGGGTGCGGCCAATGAACCTCCGCCTCCCGCCCTCGCGCGCTCGGACCCGAGCGGTTGGCGTCATCCCGAGTGGGGGGTGCGTCCGTACCTCCCACCTCCGGCCGACCGTGTCAGCCGGAGGCGGTGACCAGGAAGGGAGGATGCCAGCCCCATCCGTCTTCAGGGAACCTCCGTGCCTCCATGGCTTGCAATGCCAACGTTCAGCCAAGGCACCCCAGCAGCACACCACCGGGGACCGAGCCCGATACGCACGGACCCTTGGGGACGTGGCAAGGACGGCAGGCGACGCCAGTTGTCGCAGGATGCGGACCTCGCGTGGTCGCTGGTCAACACCAGAACCGAGCGCGGGGCAACGCCGCCCAGCTCACCGGTATCCACAAGCGGCGTGCTGGAGGCCGCCAGCATCACCCGCCCGGCGGCGTTGACGCAGGAGCAGGTCCCCAGCCGCCGTCCCGGCGCCAGGAGAGGCCCCCCGACCGCCACGACGAGCCCGAGGACCCAGGGTCGCGATGGGTCTCACCAGGTCGCCAGCGATGCGCCGGAGGGAACCGGCGGGGGAGCGGCTCCACCAGGAGCCGGACATCCGGGGACGTTCCACGTGAAACGGGCGCGACCGCCTGCTGAGCGGGAGCGCCGGCCTCGGACGTCGGGTTCAGCCGACGAAGCGCCCGGACCTAGAACAGCGGGCGCTTGCTGGGGATCCCGACGCGGCGGGGATACCGCTCCGGGGTCGCCCGTACCTGCTCGATCCGGGCGAAGTGGTAGCCGGGGTCATCGCCCACGAGCACCGCCACCGCGGGAGCACAGCCGACCTCGCTGATGCCCTCGGCCGGCCACCGCTGATCGACCGACGTCGCCGGCGGCTCGCTGACCACGAACGACCCGCCGACGCGCAGCAGGGGAGCGGCGCACTCGATGGTGACCGTCGGGGGACCGAAGCTTCGGGAGACGACCAGGTCATAGGCACCCCGGTGGTCGGGATCCTGGCCGACGACCTCGGCCCGCTCGGTGATGACCTCGACCCGGTCGTCGAGGCCCAGATCCTCGATCGCCTCCCGCAGGAACGCGGTGCGCTTCTGCTGGGCGTCGACGAAGACCCACTCGCACTCGGGCCAGAACTCGGTGGCCAACACGATGCCGGGCAGGCCGCCGCCCGCGCCGAGGTCGACGGCTCGGGCCGGGGGAGTGCCCGCAGCAACGGCAAAGGCCCGGGCATGGTCGAGATGAGGCTCGACCGGGCCCGGGCCCAGGAAACCGCGCTGGCGAGCCTCCTCAAGGAGGTCCGTCAGCTCGAAGGTCACGCGCCGGCGCCCTCGGGGACGATGACCACGCGACGATCGGGGTCCGCGCCTTCCGACACCGTCTCGACGCCGTCGATCTCGTTGACCGTGTCGTGGACGACCTTGCGGTCAGCCGAGTTCATCGGCTCGAGGGCACGGGAGGCACCCTCGCTGATCACGGCCTCGGCCTGCTGGCGCACGAAGCGGGCCAGGGCTTCCTGCCGACGCTGCCGGTACCCGCCGATGTCGATGCGGACCCGCCCGATGTGGCGGCCGGTGGCCCGACGCTGCAGGACGGTGCGGGAGAGCTCGTGCACGGCGGTGAGGGTCTGGCCCTTCGGGCCGATGAGCAGGCCGAGGTCCTCTCCCTCGACGCTGAGCTCGATGGTCTCGTCGTCGACGACGGTGCGCTTGACGGTGCCCTCGGCACCCAGCGCGGCGAGGAGGCCCTCGAGGAACTCGGTGATGATGTCGGCCTGGTCGCTGACCGGGACCTCTTCGTCGGTCATCTGGTTGCCTTCCTGCTGGTTCTTGGCGGGACGGCCGCCACCGTTCGATCCGGAGCGCTTGCG
>CAZCVS010000238.1:0-5507 GCA_964501845.1 uncultured Iamiaceae bacterium | reverse complement strand
ACTTCGTCTTGCGGACGTACTCGCTCGACTGCGAGAAGTGCATCATGACCACGCCGCGCCCCGTGCCGCCGCGCAACCGAGCCGTCCAGTAGGCCCGCCCCGATGAGTCCGGAAGCCGGCCGAGCACGTTCTGGTAGACGCGGTCGACGAACGCCTCGTCGGTGAGCCGGCCGTAGCGGTTCGTGAACTCCGACGACGCCGCGAACGTGTTCGACATGCGGGCGAGGGTGGTGCCCCCGACCCGGCGGTTCGTCCAGTAGGTGAAGCCGTTGTGATCCGGATTGCGCAAGAAGTAGGCGCGGTAGAGACGCGTGGTGGCGTGGAGCAGTGCGTCGGCGTCGGTCGATGTCACCAGGTTGGCGATGAGGTCGCCCGGGGTCACCGCCCATCCGACCCGATCGGCCCAGTGCGCGTACCGCTCGTTGGAGGGGAGGCGGGCCAAGATGTCCGCGTACTGCTGGGTGACGAGCGTGCCCGGGATGCGGAACGGTCGGATGGCGGCGGGCGGCGCCGGCAGCGAGGCCTGGTAGCTGGCGGCGGCGGAGCGGACCCTGGCCAGCTGGCTGAACACGAGCTCGCCGGGACAGCTGGTGAGCTGCATGGTGCGGTGGCCCGTCACCCGATCGACCGTCACGAACCGACCGGCTGGGTACTTCGATGACCCGCGGCTCATGGTGGTGGTGCGGGTGGTGGGGCTGTGCCGGTGCAGTGCGAGCTTCCACCCGATGAGCTGGCCGGTCGCGGTGAGCGCCGCGGCGGACGGGGCGGCCGCGGCCGGCGATGCGCCCGGTTGGTGCTGGCCGAGGAGGGCGATGCCGACGCTGCCCGTGTTGAAGCCCTTGGCGTGGCCGCCGATGATCGGTTTGGCCACCCCGCCCGAACGGCCCTCCCAGATGCGGCCGAACCGGTCGACGAGGAAGTTGTAGGCGATGTCGCACCAGCGGTTGGCACCGACGTGGTACTCGTACATCGACGAGATCATCGCGGGGACGGCAGCAGCCGAGTAGCTGTTGGCGTTCACCGTGTGGTGGACGACGGCGAACTTGACGCCCTCGGCGCTCGCCGTCGGCGCGGCGGTGCAGTCCGGGTACTTCACCCAGCCCTTCGACGTCCACGACCCGCGCGGCTGGATCGAGGGACGGCCGTCACCGGCGGCAGCAGCTCTCGCCGCCTCCACTTCTGGGTCCGCAGCCTCAGGGACGGCGGGGATGGAGGTGCGGATGGCCTGGAGCTCGAGGCCCGGAAGCTGGCCGGCGTCGACGCGGAGCTCGACCTCGTCCACCCCCTCGCTGCCGAACCACACCATCGCCGTAGCCGTGCGGGTGCTCTCGTCGGGCCCTTCGCCCGGCTCGCCCTCGAGCGCGCTCCACGGCGTCCAGCCGGACGCCGCCCGCCCGCGCACGGACACAGCGCCCTCGACGGCGCCCCGCCAGACGACGCCGACGGCCTGGCTCCCGTCGGCCACGTCCAACGACGCCGACCAGCCCGTCGAGGCGGATCCCGGTGCGGCCCGCAGGGCACCCGCGGCCCGGTCCCCCGATGCTGGACGGGTCGCCGTCGCACCGGTCCCGCTGAGGGTGAAGATCTCGCTCGTCGACGCCGGCGGTCCGACCGCCTGGTCGGTCTGGTCGGCCTGGTCTTCCTGGGCCAGCGCTGCCGGCGCGACCGTGGCCACGAGGGCGACGAGCACCAGGGCGGCCGTCGCCGTCCTCGATGCGACACGGAACTGCGTCGCTGGTTCGAGCTTCCGCATGCATCCGCCTTCGGGCCGGAGGAGAGCTGTCGGCGAACACCCTAGGGGCCACGGCGATCAGGCGGCACGGACCGTGCCGACCCGTTCAATCGGCGATGTCGACGGCCGCGGTGATCTTGCTGGGGGTCACCCGGACCAGGATCTCGCCGGGCACGCCGTTGCGCTCGCCATAGGCCTCGGCCTGGTCCTCGCCCATGTAGCGGCCGCCGATGACCGCCGCCCAGTGCCGCACCTCGGCCAGGTCACGGCTGACCTCGGCCGTACCGTTCACGATGACGAACGCGAACGGCGGCGTCTCGTCGTCGAAGCAGAGCGACACCCGCGGGTCGCGCTCGATGGCGCGGCCCTTGGCGGTGTCGGCCCCCGTGTTGAACACCAGGTCATCGCCATCACGAGCCACCCAGATGGGAGCCACCAGCGGCGCCCCGGCCTTGGTCACGACCCCGAGCTTCGCGGTGCGCGCCCGGGCGAACACCCAGTCGAGCGCTTCGGACGGAGCCAGTGCCGTTGCCATAGCGGAAGTCTGCCAGCGAACGGCGCGGTACCGTTCGTCCCATGACGTCTCCCGTGCTCCTCTGCGCCGATGGCTCGCACCACTCGACCGCCGCCCTCGCTGCCGGCGCCGCCCTGCTGGCGCCCGGCACTCCGCTCATCATCGTCACGGTGATGGCCGAGCCGGATCCGACGCTCGTGACCGGCTCGGGCATGGCCGGCGGCGTCATGTCGCCCGAGGCCTTCGACCAGCTCGAGGCCGATGCCAGCCTCGACGCCACCGACGTCATCAAGGAGGTGCAAGCCGAGCTGGGCCTGCCCGACGCCGAGACCCGGGTGCTGCGCGGCGACCCCGCCTCGGCGATCGGCCACCTGGCCGAGGAGCTCGACGCCGCCGCCATCGTCATCGGGTCCCGCGGCCACGGCGGCATCAAGCGCGCCGTCCTCGGCTCGGTGTCGGACCACATCGTCCGCAACGCGCCGTGCACCGTGATCGTCACCGGTCCCAAGGCCGGCGCCGAGGACTGACCAGGGCTGGCCCGGGTTCGCTCACCCGGGTGGCCCGACCACCGACCAGCTCGCGGTCGGCGCCAGGTCACGGGCCGAGGCTAGGCCCGGCACCGCACCTCGTCGACGACCGCCGCGGCCATCTCCTCCGGCCGCTGCTCGTCCACATCGAGGACCAGATCGGCCAGCTCCTCGTACGCCGCCGTGCGCTCCTCGGCCTGGCGGGCGAGCACGGTGAGGGGGTCGTCGTCGATGAGCGGGCGGTGGTCGCTCAGGGCGACCCGCGCCGCGAGCGTCTCGGGTCGGGCCCGCAGCCACACCCGCAGCACGCCGTGCTGGCGCAGCGACGACACGGCCACGGAGTCCTCGATCGCCCCTCCTGCCACCGCCACCACATCGGGACCGGGACCCGCCAGCGCCTGGGTGACCGCCTCGCGCTCGTGGGGCCGGTACGCCGACTCCCCGCCGCGCTCCCACAGCTCCGCGACCGTCATGCCCGTGCGCTCCTCGACCACCAGGTCGCTGTCCACGAGGGGCCAGCCCAACTCGCCGGCGACGAGGCGGCCGACGGTGGTCTTGCCCGACCCCATGAGGCCGAGGATGGCGATGTGCTGCACCGGTTCCATACGCCGTCCCAGTACCCGTCAGGCAGCCATCCACACCGGCTCCTCCCACGCGGTGAGTCGGACACGGTCCGTCGGGGTAGTGCCGAGCATGGACTTCGGATACACGCTCATGTGCGAACAGTCGGACCCGCGGTCGCTCGTCCGCGACGCAGCAGGAGCGGAGGCCGCCGGCTTCGACTTCGCCGTGATCAGCGACCACGCCTTCCCCTGGCTCGACGAGCAGGGCCACTCGCCCTACGCCTGGAGCGTCCTCGGTGCCGTCGCCCAGGTCACGAACCAGATGGAGCTGATGACCTACGTGACCTGCCCGATCAAGCGCTACCACCCGGCGATCGTCGCCCAGAAGGCGGCGACGATCGCGCTCTTGTCCGAGAACCGCTTCACCCTGGGACTCGGGTCCGGGGAGAACCTCAACGAGCACGTGACCGGCGGCGGCTGGCCACCGGCGAACACCCGCCACGAGATGCTGGCCGAGGCGGTGGAGATCATCCACGCCCTGCTCGACGGCGGGTACGTCTCGTACCGCGGTCGGCACTTCGAGGTGGACTCGGCGAAGCTGTGGGACCTGCCCGACCAACCGGCGCCGATCGGGATCGCGGTGTCGGGCGACCAGTCGTGCGCCCTCGCCGGCGAGCTCGCCGATGTGATGATCGCCGTCGAGCCCGATGCGGAGCTGGGCAAGGCGTTCGCCGCCGCCGGCGGGGCGGGCAAGCGCCGGGTCGGCCAGATGCCGGTGAGCTTCGACCGCGACCGCGGCGCCGCCGTCACCCGGGCCCACGAGCAGTTCCGCTGGTTCGGCGGAGGGTGGAAGGTCAACGCCGAGCTGCCCGGTCCCGCTGGATTCGCCGCAGCGTCCCAGTTCGTGACCGAGGACGACATCGCCGAGTCCATCCCGTGCGGTGATGATGTCGCCGCGGTGATCGAGGCCGCCAGCGAGTGGACCGAGGCCGGGTTCACCCACCTCGCGATCGTGCAGATCGGCGGCGATGCCCAGGACCCGTTCCTCGAGTGGTCGCGAGACGAGCTGCTCCCCGCCCTGCGCTCTGCCGGGCCCGCCGGCTGACCGGGGTCCGCCGGCGGCCGGTACGGTGCTCGCCGTGACCCGCCGGGACCGTGCCCTCGCCCGCCACCTCGACGGGCTGGGCACGACGATCTTCGCCGAGATGTCGGCGCTGGCCGACCAGACCGGCTCGATCAACCTCGGACAGGGCTTCCCCGACACCGATGGACCCCAGGCCGTGCTCGACGCGGCCGTCGAAGCCATCCGCGCCGGTCGCAACCAGTACCCGCCGGGCTTGGGGGTGCTCGAGCTGCGGGAGGCGATCGCCGAGCACCAGGAGCGCTTCTACGGCCTCGCCGTCGATCCCGAGCGCGAGGTGCTGGTGACCGTCGGTGCGACCGAGGCCGTCGCCGCCTCCCTGCTGGCCCTGTGCGAGCCGGGCGACGAGGTCATCGCCTTCCAGCCCACGTTCGACTCCTACGCCGCGGCGTGCGCCATGGCCCACGCCCGCCTGCGGCCGGTGACCCTGCGCCCGCCGAACCTGGCAGCGCCCCTCGACGAGCTGGCCGCCGCCATCGGTCCGGCCACCCGCCTCATCCTGCTCAACTCGCCGCACAACCCGACCGGCAAGGTGTTCACGCGGGAGGAGCTGGCAGAGATCGCCCGGCTCTGCGTGGCGCACGACCTGATCGCTGTGACCGACGAGGTGTACGAGCACCTCGTCTTCGACGGCGAGCACCTGCCCCTCGCCTCCTTCCCCGGGATGGCCGAGCGCACGCTCTCGATCTCGTCTGCGGGCAAGACGTTCTCGGTCACCGGGTGGAAGATCGGCTGGGTCACCGGCCCGCCGGAGCTCGTCGCCGCGGTGCGCACCGCCAAGCAGTTCCTCACCTACGTCGGGGGCGGGCCGTTCCAGCCGGCCGTCGCCGTCGGCCTCCGCCTGCCCGACGCGGCCTTCGACGCGGTGCGCAGCGACCTCCAGACCAAGCGGGACCGCTTCTGCGACGGGCTGGCCGACGCCGGGATCGAGATCATCCGGCCGCAGGGCGCCTACTTCGCCACGCTCGACGTCCGCACCCTGGGCGAGGAGGACGGCGTGGCCTTCTGCCGGTCGCTGCCCGAGCGGTGC
>CAZCVS010000237.1:0-5551 GCA_964501845.1 uncultured Iamiaceae bacterium | reverse complement strand
TCGTGGAGATCGCGGGCATCGGCCCCGGTCCCTACGGCGCCATGCTCCTCGCCGACCTCGGCGCGGACGTCATCCGCATCGACCGCTCGTCGGGGGTCAACGCCTTCGGCCAGGGTGCATCGGCCGAACCGCCCGCGGACATCCTCGCCCGTGGTCGGCGGTCGGTCGCGGTCGATCTCAAGAACCCCGACGGCGTCGCCACGGTGCTGGACCTCGTCGCCGGGGCCGACGTGCTCATCGAGGGCTTCCGCCCGGGGGTCATGGAACGCCTGGGTCTCGGACCCGACGTGTGCCTCGAACGCAACCCGAAGCTGGTCTACGGGCGCATGACCGGCTGGGGCCAAGACGGTCCCTACGCCACCGCCGCCGGCCACGACATCAACTACATCGCGCTGGCCGGCGCTCTCGAGCCGCTCGGCCGGGCCGGCGAGCAGCCCACGCCGCCGCTCAACCTCGTCGGCGACTTCGGCGGCGGCGGCATGATGCTGGCCTTCGGCGTGTGCGCGGCCCTCGTGGAGGTCGCCCGGTCCGGTCAGGGCCAGGTGATCGACGCCGCCATGATCGACGGCGCTGCCAGCCTCATGACCATGACCTGGTCGTTCAAGCACATGGGGATCTGGAGCGACGAGCGGGGCACGAACATGCTCGACACGGGCGCCCACTTCTACGACACGTACGAGACCGCCGACGGGAAGTACGTGTCCATCGGCTCGATCGAGCCGCAGTTCTACGCCGAGCTGCTCCGCCTCACCGAGATCGACCCCGAGTCGCTGCCCAAGCAGATGGACAAGAGCGCGTGGCCGGCGCTCAAGGAGCGCTTCGCCGAGGTGTTCAAGACCAAGACCCGCGACGAGTGGTGCGAGATCATGGAGCACACCGACGTGTGCTTCGCTCCCGTGCTGTCGATGGACGAGGCGCCGCAGCACCCGCACATCGCCGAGCGGGGCACCTTCACCGAAGTGGCCGGGCTCGTGCAGCCGGCGCCTGCACCCCGCTTCAGTCGCACGCCGGCCAGCATCGAGCGGCCCCCGCCCCACGCCGGCCAGCACACCGATGAAGCGCTCGAAGCCTGGGGCCTCACCCCCGACCGCATCGCCCAGCTCAGAGAATCCAACGCCATCGCCTGACGGCGTCTCGATGCTCCTATAGAGCATCGAGACGGGGGTTAGCGTTCGGCGGATGGGAACCATCGTCAGCTTTCACGCCCACCCCGATGACGAGTCGATCGGGACGGGTGGCACGCTCGCCCTGGCGGCCGACGCCGGTCACCGGGTCGTGCTCGTGTTCGGTACGCGCGGGGAGTTGGGCGAGCCGGTGCCCGGCGTGCTGGCCGATGGCGAGCAGCTGACCCTGCGGCGGACCGCGGAGGTGTTCCGGTCCGCCGAGGTGCTGGGCGTGCAGCGCGTGGAGTTCCTGGGCTGGACCGACTCCGGGATGATCGGCGAAGCCACCAACGACGTGCCCGGCTGCTTCTGGCAGGCCGACGTCGAGCATGCGGCTCGGCGACTGGCGCTCATCCTCGAAGAGGAGTCGGTCGACGTCATCACCATCTACGACGACAACGGCGGCTACGGCCACCCCGACCACATCCAGGTCCACCGAGTCGGCATGCGGGCCGCCGAGCTGGCCGACGTGCCGGTCGTGGCCCAGGGGACCATGAACCGCGACCTCATCGAGCGGGCCATGGCCATGGCCAAGGAGATGGGGATTGACGTGCCGGACGTGCCGGACGAGGACACCCCGCCGGAGGGGCTCACCGCCGAGGAGGGCATTGCCGCCTCGGTCACGTTCGGCAAGGCCGAGGCCGAGCTGACCCATGTGGTCGACACCGCTGCCGTCACCGCCCGGAAGCGGGCCTCGATGCTCTCGCACGCCAGCCAGATCGGCCCGGACCACTTCATGGCGGCCATGCCCGACGAGATCTTCGCCTACGTGTTCGGGCCCGAGTGGTACATCGTCGAGCACCGCCACGAGGGTGATCCGCCGGCGGTCTTCACCGAGCTGTTCCAGCCCAAGCCCGAGCCGGCGTAGGGCTGCGGCGGCGTGCCCCGCCTGCACCTGGTGCGCCACGGCCACGCCGCGGCGGGCTGGACCGACCACCTCGATCCCGGTCTCGACGACGTGGGTGCGGCTCAGGCGCGGGCGGTCGCGGGGGAGCTCTCCGAGTCGCTCTCGCCCCGGCCGATCTGGTCGTCGCCCCTGCTGCGGGCCCAGCAGACCGCGGCGCCGCTCGCCGAGGCGTGGAGCACCACGATCGCCCTGGTTCCGGCGTTCGGTGAGATCCCGTCGCCGTCAGCCGACATCGGGGAGCGAGGCGCCTGGCTGGCCTCAGCCATGGTGTCGCGCTGGTCGGACCTCGGCGCCACGGTCGACGGGTGGCGGGCGCGCCTCGTCGAGGCGGTGCACGGCGTGGCGGACGATGCCGTGGTGTTCACCCACTTCGTCGCCATCAACGCCGTCGTCGCCGCGGCCGAGGACCGGCCCGAGGTGATGGTGTTCGCTCCCGCGAACGGCTCGGTGACCGTGGTCGACCTCGATCCGCAGGACCGCAGCCTCACCGTCGTGCGACGCGGCGGCGAGGCGGCTCCCGAGGTGCGATGATCCACGCGCTACCGTCGTCTTCGTTCATCGGGGTGTTGGGGAGCGTTCACATGGGGCATCGTCGGTTCGTCGCACTGGCTTCGGCCGCCACCGCGCTGGCCGCCGTGGCCCTCATGGGTGGGCCCGTGAGCTCCCGCCCCGCGGCACCGGGCACCCCGGCCGCCGTCGCCGGCGTCGATGACGACGTCCACCTGAACGAGATCCAGGTGGTCGGCAGCCACAACTCGTACAAGAAGATGGTGTCGGACCCCGAGGAGGCGCTGCGTCGGGAGTTCCTCGGCGGCGCCGCCGACCTCATGCAGTACGAGCACCCGGCTCTGGGCACGCAGTTCCAGAGCCAGAAGGTGCGCCAGATCGAGCTCGACGTCTTCCTCGACCAGTCCGGTGGGCTCTACCGGGACCCGCTCCTGCGCAGCGCGGCGGGCGTCGGCCCCTACGACGCGAAGATGGACCAGCCGGGGATCAAGGCCCTCCACATCCAAGACGTCGACTACGCCAGCACCTGCTTGACCTTCGTCGACTGCCTCCGGCAGATCGAGACCTGGAGCGACGCCAACCCGAGCCACGTCCCGCTGGCCGTGCTGGTCGAGCTCAAGGACGATCCGCTGGACTTCGCCGGCTTCACCTTCACCACGCCCGAGAAGTGGACGGCCTCGACCATCGGCTCGGTCGACGCCGAGATCCGCTCGGTCATGGACGACAGCGACCTGATCACCCCCGACGACGTGCGGGGCTCGCACCCCACGCTGGAGGAGGCCGTCACCACCGACGGCTGGCCCACGCTCGGCGAGAGCCGGGGCAAGGTCATGTTCCTGATGGACAACGGCGGCGGGTACCGGACCAACTACCTGAACGGCCACCCGAACCTCGAGGGACGGGTGCTGTTCACCAATGCCAACCCGGGCGACGCCGATGCCGCGTTCGTCAAGCGGAACGACCCCTTCGCCGCCGACATCTCAGATCTGGTCGCGGCGGGCTACGTCGTTCGGACCCGTGCCGACGCGGACACCGTCGAAGCCCGCCAGAACAACACCGGCCCTCGAGATGCGGCGTTGGCGAGCGGGGCCCAATGGGTCAGCACCGACTACCAGTCGCCCGGCATGGCGGTCGGCTTCACCACGCCGTACGTGGTGGAGATCCCCGGCGGGACGGTGGCCCGGTGCAACCCGGTCAACGGCCCGCCCACCTGCGACTCGGCGCTGCTCGACACGATCTACACGCCGATGGCCCCGCCGCCGACGTCGACCACCAGCTCCACGACGACGACCACGGTCGTGGCGGCCACCGACCCGAACGTCGCGCCCGGTGCCGTGCCGGTGCCGGGTGTGGCCAGTTACACCGGCTGAGGCCCTCCGCGCGAGCGTGAGGGCGTGAACCTGCTCGCCGCGTCCCAGGCGCTCGTCGACATCCACGCGAGCCTGGCCTGGGTCGTCATCGTGGCCAACGGCCTCGCCGGGGCCTGGGCGCTCGCTGCCCACCGCGACGAGCGCTTCCGGGTGGAGCAGCTGTGGTGGTTCACGGCGTTCGCGGAGATCGCCGTGTTCGTCCAGGTGGCGCTCGGCGTGGTCGTCCTCCAAGGCCACGAGGGAGAGGACTACGGCTTCCACGTCCTCTACGGGTTCTCGGCCGCGTTCGCGGTCGGGATCATCTACAGCTACCGGTCGCAGCTGGCCGACAAGAAGTACCTGCTCTACGGCTTCGGCGGCCTGTTCATCATGGGCCTCGGCCTGCGTCTGCTCTCGCTCGGCGAAGGTGCCATCTGACCCCCGCCCGCCGGACCGGCGGGGAGCGGCCGGGCCCGGTCGCCTACGCTCCGACCACCCCCGAGCTGCAGGAGGCTGCGATGGCCGTGTCCGCTTACATCCTCATCCAGACGGAGGTCGGCAAGGCCGCCTCCGTCGCCACCGAGGTGCGGGGGATCCCGGGCGTCATCGCCGCCGACGACGTGACCGGCCCCTACGACGTGGTCGTGCGCGTCGAAGCCGCGTCGATGGATGAGCTCGGCCGCCTCGTCGTCAGCCGCGTCCAGATGCTCCAGGGCATCACCAAGACCACCACCATGCCGGTCGTCAACCTCTAGGGCCGGACCCCACGAACTTCGTAGGTGACAGGGCCGGTTCGGGCGCTCTGACCTACGAAGTTCGCTCGAGGACTCCCGGACCCCACGAACTTCGTAGGTGACAGGGCCGGTTCGGGCGCTCTGACCTACGAAGTTCGCTTCGGTTGCGGTCTAGTTGGCGAGGCGCTTCTCGAGCTCCTTGAGCTCCTCGCTCAGCTCGGCGGGGAGGTGCTCGCCGATGAAGGCGAAGTGCTCCTCGATCAGCGGGATCTCGCCCCGCCAGGCCTCGTTGTCGACCTTGAGCAGCTCAGCGAGCAGCTCCGGGGAGATGTCCAGCCCGGTGGTGTCGATGCCGCCGGGCACCGGGACTCGGCCGATGGCGGTGTCGACGGCCTCGGCCTCGCCGGTGACCCGCTCGAGCACCCACTTGAGGACCCGGCTGTTCTCGCCGAACCCGGGCCACAGGAACGAGCCGTCGTCGCCCTTGCGGAACCAGTTGACCCAGAACAGCTTCGGGAGCTTGTCGGCGTCGGTGGCCTTGCCGATGTCGAGCCAGTGCTGCATGTAGTCGCCGGCGTTGTAGCCCATGAACGGCAACATGGCGAAGGGGTCGAAGCGGACCTCGCCGATGGTGCCGGCCGCGGCGGCGGTCTTCTCGGAGCTCATGATCGAGCCGAGGAACGTGCCGTGCTGCCAGTCGAAGGCCTCGGTGACGAGCGGGACGTTGGTGGCGCGGCGGCCGCCGAAGAGGATGGCCGAGATCGGCACGCCCTTCGGGTCCTCCCACTCGGGGGCGATCGACGGGCACTGCGACGCCGGGGCGGTGAAGCGGGCGTTCGGGTGAGCGGCGGGCGTGGAGGACTCGGGGGTCCAGTCGTTGCCCTTCCAGTC
>CAZCVS010000236.1:0-5555 GCA_964501845.1 uncultured Iamiaceae bacterium | reverse complement strand
TAGGTGGCGGGGGAGTTGGTGCGGCCGGTCCAGTGCGGGGTCTTGTAGCCCCGGACCTCGAACCCGAGGCCCCAGTCGTTGGGGTTCTGCGGCCCGACGCCGGGCAGGATCCCGGCCAGATCGGGGTAGGCGACCTCGGTCGCCTCGGCGAGGGTCCCCGGATGGACCAGCGTCGGCCGGAGCAGTTCGGCGGAGAACCGGGCCAAGTCGGCGCCCGTGGACCAGGCGCCGTGGGCGAGCGAACCGCCGCGGATGTCGGTGTGGAGCATCTTGAGCGGCTCGAACACCGCGAGGGCGAGGTAGTCGGCCGCCGCCATCCCGGCGGCGTGGGCGAGGTGGTCGGCGAGCGCGTCGAAGCCGGTGTTCGAGTAGATCCGCTTGCGCTCCGGGAGCAGCAGCACGCCGGTGTCGAAGCCGTACCCGCCGGCGTGGGCGAGCAGGTGCCGCACGGTGACGCCGGGCGGGCCGGTGGGCTCGTCGAGGTCGAGCGTGCCCTCCTCGACCGCGATCAGGCAGGCGTACGCGGTGAGCAGCTTGGTGACCGAGGCCAGTCGGAAGGAGCGGTCGCCGGGGCCGATGGTGGCGATGGTCCCGCCCGGCGCGACCACCGCGGCCGCGATGTTGGTGGCTTCCCACCCCCCGGTCTCCCAGAGCGCTGCGGCGAGGCGGGCGTCCTCAGACATCGCCCCAGACCATCCCGTCGTCTCGGCGGGCGCCGCCGTCGAGGACGCCCTCGACGACCGGCAGTACGTTCGGGTGCACCGTGTAGCCCTGCTCGGCGATGGCGTCGAGGTGGCCGTCGAGGTCGACGGTGGTGGTCGCATCCGGCACGCACGCATGGTAGGCCGAGCACCATGGTGGGTGGCCGACCAGCGGACGACGGCGGGGACGACCTCGAGACGGCTGTCGAGAAGGTCCTGCTCGCCCTGGAGCCCGGTGAGGTCGTGACCTACGGCGAGGTGGCGACGGAGGCCGGCTACCCCGGCCGGGCCCGGGCCGTCGGACGCATCTTGGCCACCAGCGGCGGGGCCTACCCGTGGTGGCGGGTGGTGAACGCGTCAGGCCGCCTGGTGCCCGGCCACGAGGAGGAGCACGCCCGCCGGTTGGCGGCTGAGGGCGTCGAGCTGCGCAACGGCCGGGTCCGACGGGCGAGGGCATGACCGAGCCGCTGGTACCGTCGCCCGCCAAGGAGGAGGAGGCGTGCCGGTGCGACGACGAGGGTGGTGGGCGGTGGTCGCCGGCGCGGCGATCGGCGTTCTGGTGATGGCCGGCTGTTCCGGCGACCCGGAACCGACAGCGTTCGTCGTGGGCGACTCGCTCACCGTCGGTGCCCAGATCGGCGGGCTCGGCGACGACGGGTCGCCAGCGGTGGACGCCCAGTCGGGCCGCACCACCCAGCAGGCGACGCGCGTGGTGGAGCAGACCGGCCTCGCCGACTTCGAGCAGGTCATCGTCGCGGTGGGCACGAACGACTACCTCGACACCGAGGCGGCGTACGCCCCCAAGATCGACGAGATGATGGCTGCGCTCGGCTCGGCCCTGCCGGTGACCTGGATCAACGTGGACACGGGCACGCCCAAGCTGGCGCCGGCGGCCGACGGCGTGAACGCCGCGCTCGCCGCGGCCGCCGACCGCCACCCGAACCTGACGATCGCCGACTGGGACGGGTACCTCAACGGGCGCGACGACGCGGACGCCCTCCGCAGCGGCGACGAGGTCCACGACTCGAGCGAGGGCTACCGGGTCCGCGCCGAGTGGATGCAGGATCTCATCGGCTCCTGAACCCTGCCCGTGCGTCACCGGGCGCCGGTAGGGTCCCGGCCATGAGCATCTACGACCATCCCGTGCAGGCCCTCGACGGTTCCGACGCCGACCTCCACGACTACGAGGGCAAGGTCGCCCTCGTCGTGAACGTCGCCTCCAAGTGCGGGCTGACCCCGCAGTACGAGGGTCTCGAGAAGCTCCAGCGGACCTACGGCGACCAGGGCTTCACCGTCCTCGGCTTCCCGTGCAACCAGTTCCTCGGCCAGGAGCCGGGGACCAGCGATGAGATCGCCACGTTCTGCTCCACCACCTACGGCGTGACCTTCCCGCTGTTCGAGAAGATCGACGTCAACGGTGAGGACCAGCACCCGCTCTACGCCGAGCTCACCCAGATCGAGGACGCGGACGGAGCTGCGGGCGACGTGCAGTGGAACTTCGAGAAGTTCCTCATCGCCCCCGACGGCTCCGTGACCCGCTTCCGCCCGGGCGTCGAGCCCGAGGATCCGGCCATCGTCTCCGCCATCGAGGCCAACCTCCCGGCCTGATGCCTCGGATCGTCGCCTGGGCCCGCCCCGCCCGCTGAAGCGGGGGATCGCGGAATCGGGGAGGCCAGGCCCTAACCTGGGCGGAGCGGGTCAGCGCCCATCTCTGCTTGTCGGGCGGATCCGCGGGTCACCTCGCAACGCGTTCGTCTCACCTGATTCGAGAGCCGGAGGAAGACCCTCCTCGCTCAAGAAGAATCTGGAGACAACCGAATGACCACCTCGTTCGACGCCCTCGGCGTCGCCCCTGACCTTGCCGGCGTGCTCGCCGCGCAGGGCAAGACCCACGCCTTCGCCATCCAGGAGCTGACCATCGCCGATGCGCTGGCCGGCCGCGACGTGTGCGGCAAGGCCAAGACCGGCTCGGGCAAGACGCTCGCGTTCGGCCTGCCCGTGCTCCAGACCGTGAAGACGGCGGAGCCCAGCCGACCCCGCGCCATCATCTTGGTCCCGACCCGGGAGCTCGCCACCCAGGTCAAAGACGAGCTCGAGCCCATCGGTGCGGTTCGGGACATCACCGTCTCGGCCATCTACGGCGGCGCCGACATCGAGAAGCAGATCAAGAAGCTCAAGGCGGGCGTCGAGGTCGTCGCCGCGACCCCCGGCCGCATGATCGACCTCATCGACCGCAAGGAGCTCGACCTCACCGACGTCAGCATCGTGGTCCTCGACGAGGCTGACCGCATGGCCGACATGGGCTTCATGCCCCAGGTCGAGTGGATCCTGCGCCACATCCCCGGCGACCACCAGACCCTGCTGTTCTCGGCCACCCTCGACGGCGTCGTCCAGGGCCTCATCGACCGGTACCAGACCGATCCGGTCCGCCACGAGGTCGAGTCCGAGGGCGTCACCGTCTCGAGCATGACGCAGCGGTTCCTGCGGGTGCACCAGATGGACAAGATGAAGGTGGCCGCGTCCATCTCCCGCAGCGGCACCAAGACGCTGATGTTCACCCGCACCAAGCGCATGGCCGACAAGCTCGTGGAGCAGCTCAACGAGCAGGGCGTGCACGCCGCCGCCATCCACGGCGACCTCCGCCAGAGCCAGCGGGAGAAGTCGCTCGCCGACTTCACCGCCGGGAAGCTGTCCGTGCTGGTCGCCACCGACGTCGCTGCCCGCGGCATCCACGTCGACGACATCGACGTGGTCATCCACTACGACCCGCCAGAAGACCACAAGGCGTACCTCCACCGCTCGGGCCGCACCGCCCGCGCCGGCCAGGGCGGACTCGTCGTCACCCTGCTGCTGTGGGACCAGGAGCTCGAGGTCAAGCGGCTCCAGAAGCGCCTCGGCGAGGACCAGCCCATGCCCGAGGTCTTCTCCAACAACCCCATCCTCGCCGATCTCACCAACTGGACCCCGGTCGACAAGGTCTGACGCCACCTGGTGCGTGCTCGCTGCTTTGGTCGCGTGGCCTGAGGCTGGCGGGCACCATCGGCGGAATGGTTGTCGTTCGCTCGCGAGGTTCGGCTACCGTGACCTCGTCATCACGAGTGGCCCTGGCAACGGGGTCCGGCAACCTGGGATAGGACACCCAAGGTGCCTCTCGCCTCTGGGCGGGGATGTGGCCGGTCCGCCGGCAACGAAGTGTCCGGGCCTCGGCCCGTCGCTGGCACCTGGTGACCCACCCGCAGAGCAGCGAGGAGGTCGGTCATGGAAGAAGCAGTCGGGCACTGGGCCGACGATGCCTCGCTCGCGGTGCCGCCGTGGATCCAGCCGCACTCGAGCACGGTCCCGGCCACGGGCGCCTGGCGCCCCAGCGATCCCCTGGGGCAGCGCCAGTTCATGAGGATGGCGGTGGACCGGGCGTTCGTCCTCGAGGGTGGGGGCCAGCTCAACGACATCACGATCTGCTTCGAGACGTGGGGCACGCTGAACGCCGACGCGTCCAACGCCGTGCTGGTCTGCCACGCCCTCACCGGTGACTCGCATGCCGCCGGTCCTGCCGGCGACGGCCACCCGACGCCTGGCTGGTGGGACGACTTCATCGGCCCAGGCAAGTCGCTCGACACGGACCGCTGGTTCGTCGTCTGCGTCAACGTGCTGGGCGGCTGCCAGGGGTCGGCGGGGCCCGCGTCGCCGATGCCGGACCGGCCGGGGTGCTACGGCCCGAACTTCCCGGTGGTGTCGATCCGCGACATGGTCCGTACCCAGGTGCGGGTCGCCGACGCCCTCGGCATCGCCCGCTGGCACGCCGTGATCGGTGGATCGATGGGGGGCATGCAGGCGCTGGAGTGGGCGGTCATGTACCCCGAGCGGGTCGCCCGGCTGATCGCCATGGCCACGTGCACGGCCGCCACCGCCCAGCAGATCGCCTGGTGGAGCACCGGGCGGCGCGCCATCGCCCTCGACCCCAAGTGGCGCGACGGCCACTACTACGACGCTGCCCCGGGCGACGGGCCCCACGCCGGCCTGGCCCTGGCCCGCCAGATCTCCCAGGTCACGTTCCGCAGCGACGACGTGTTCACCGACCGCTTCGGGCGGGAACCGGTGGAGCCGCTGGCCGGACGCTTCGAGATGTGGCAGCGGTTCCAGGTGGAGCGCTACCTCGACTACCACGGTGTGAAGCTGGCCCGCCGCTTCGACGCCAACTCCTACCTGCTGCTCACCAAGGCCATGGACCTCCACGACCTCGGCCGGGGGCGGGGGAGCCTCGCCGCCGCGCTCCGGCGCATCAAGGCTCCCGTCTTGTCGATGGGCATCACCTCGGACATCCTCTACCCCGAGTACCAGTCGGTCGACCTCGTCGCCGGCATCGAGGCCGTCGGCGGCACCGCCACCTACCACCAGATCGACAGCTCGCACGGGCACGACGCCTTCCTCATCGACCATGACCAGGTGGCTCACGCCCTGGTCCCGTTCCTGGAGACACCCACCTCGTGACCACCGAACCCACCTCTGTGCCCGGCGCCGAACTGCACCCCGAGACCGTCGCCATCCGCTCCGGCCGCGTCGGCGACGCCACCTCGCTCGCTCCGGTCCTGTGGCCTACGTCCACCTTCGTGTCGCCCTCGGTCGACGACGCCCGCCGCATGGCCACGTCGGTGGGCGCCGACCGCTTCTACTCCCGGTACGGCAACCCGACGGTCAGCGGGTTCGAGGACGCCATCGCCCAGCTCGAGGGGGCCGAGGCCGCCCGGGCGTACGCGTCGGGCATGGGTGCGGTCACTGGCGTCGTGCTCGGTCTCTGTTCGGCCGGCGACCACATCGTCGCCCAGCGCCAGCTCTACGCCGCCACCCAACTGGTGT